>DASXUF010000129.1 GCA_036504975.1 Candidatus Binatia bacterium
TTGATCTCGATGGTGAAAGCGCCCCAATTTTTGAAGAACAGACGAATCACCGGGAGCGGCAAGTTCCCCTGCATGAGCGCCTTCATGAACGGTCCCTGAGTCACCCGTTCGTCCCAACGCTTAATCACCTTCGCGTTCACCGCGTCCAGATATGCTTTGGCCTCGTCGGCGCTCATCTTGACCGCAAGTTTCGGAGTTTTTATTTCCATGCGCTTCTCCTGATCGATTGCGCTCAGAATTAACCCGCGAAGAAAAGGGAGTCAAGCCGCAATCTTAACAGTCAGCGGCAATGTTTCCTATCTCCACGCGGAGGGAGCCGGCCTGTCCGTGAGCGAAGATCGGCTTGGAGGCACAGGAACTCTCTGCGAAGCTGAGGAAAAGCAGCATCGATGTTTGAGCCGCCATGCTTTTCGGCGGCGAGTTTCGATGCTGCCCGAAGCGAGCAGAAAGAGTTCCCGCCGACGAGACGCTGAAGCGAACGGGCGGGCCGATCCCTCCGCTCTTAGAGATGTTGCACGGATTTTTACACCCGCTTATATTCAGCCCATGAAATTAAAAAACGAATCCGTCTTCGTCGGCGAGCTAACGACGGTCGGCCGGAGCAGCGGTATTCCGCGCACGGTCGAGCTGAGGATGGTTTATCTCGACGGAAAATTCTACGCCGCGTCGAGCAACCTCGAGGGCAAGCACTGGTGCCGGAACATGATCGAGAATTCCAACGTAACCGTAAAAGCGGAAGGCGAGAAATTTTCCTGTCAGGCGCGGCAAGTCGCGGATGAAAAGCTACGCGTGCGCGTCCTCAAGCTACGCGACGCGACGCCGCTGTCGGAGCGCATGGTCTTCGAGATGGCGCCGGCCGGTTGAGTTCCGAGTTTCAGGTTCCGGGTTTCGGGCTTTCAACTCGGAACTCGCAACGCGAAACCCGAAACTGTTTTTTATTTCACCAGCAGGATCTTAACGTCGCCCTCTTTTTTCAGTATATTGACGCCGACGTCGTCTTCGTGCCGTTGAAAGACGAGATCCACGGAACTTTGGCCCACCTTGAGATTCTTGATCCGAACCTCGCGCAAAAATTCGGGCAGCACGGGATGGGAGATGTGAATCTGGTTCACCGGCGCCTTGATCGAGATACCGAGACAGGCCTGCAAGAGATAGAAAACCGCGGCCGCCGACCACGATTGCGGCGCGCACGCGACGGGATAGAGTGTGGGCCCTTCTCCCGGACGGCGCGAAAATCCGCAAAAAAGCTCGGGCATGCGCCGCAGCTCCAAGATCTGACTCGCGTCGAAGAGACCGGTTAAAACCTTTATCGCCACCTCCTTGAATCCGTACTGCGCCAGTCCGTAAGCGATCATGGCGTTGTCGTGCGGCCACACGGAGCCGTTGTGGTAGGACATCGGATTGTAACGCACCTCCGACGCCGCGACGGTGCGGACGCCCCACCCGGAAAACGAATCCGCGCTCGACAGAGTCTCCGACGCCGCTCGTGCGTGCTCCGGGGCGGCGATGCCCGCGAAGAGGCAATGCCCCGCGTTTGATGTGCGCACCCGACACGGACGTTTTTTACCGTCGAGCGCCAGCGCATATGTGGAGAGATCTTCGCACCAATAGGTTCTTTCGAACTGCTCCTCCAGGGCATCCGCCTCGCGCCAAAGATCGGCCGCGGTTTTCGTTTTCTCCAGCAAGTCGGCAAGCTGGGCGGCGTATTGTTTGGCCGCATACACATAGCCCTGTACCTCGCAAAGCGCCAACGGCCCTTCCGCCAAGGCGCCGTCGGCGTGGAAGACGGAGTCCTTGGAATCTTTCCACCCTTGATGAATGAGCCCGTTGCTGGAGTGCTTGAGATACTCGACGAAGCCGTCTCGGTCCATGTCGCCGTACTCGTCGATCCATGTGAGGGCGCGCTCGATATTCGGCCAGATCGATTCGACGAACGCCCGGTCTGCGGTCCGTTCGTAGTAAGCGCCCGCCAGGATGATAAAGAGCGGCGTCGCATCGACGCTTCCGTAATAACGCCCGAATGGGACTTCGCCCAACGCCGCCATCTCCCCTTTGCGGGTTTCGTGGAGAATTTTGCCCGGCTCGGCGTCCTGCTCGGGAATGACTTCCTTGGCTTGGTTCGCGGCGAGATAGGCGAGAACCCCCTTGGCGATGGAGGGATCGATCCAGAGAAATTCCAGCGCCGTGATGATGCCGTCGCGTCCGAAAACCGTGCTGAACCAGGGAACGCCGGCGTATGGATACGGCCCGTTCGGTGTTTCAGTGATCATCATGCGCAGGTCGGCGACGGAACGATTGAGCCAATCGTTGAACTGCACGTTCGAAGTATCGATGCCGCATGCGCCTGCTATATTTTGCGGCGGATGAAAAGCCAGCTCCGCTTGTTCCAAGGCTTCGTCGTAAGCGAGCGGCGCCCTTCGGGCGTTCCCCGATTCGCACGAAGCGGTCAAAAAAATCGTGGTCTCGTCCTTCGGATTTACGGTCAGGACAAAATTCATGTACGAGCGGGAGATTTCATTCGGCTGGGGCGCGCATTCCAGCCGCGTCCGGCGGATCACGCCGTCGAGGCCCTGGTAGGCCAGCACCACCGATTTTTTTTCCACCTGGTCTTCCAGGCGCCGTCCCTTTTTCGGTCTGCTCATGCCCCGGACTTCGAAGATGTCGTCGAAATCGGACCCGAAGTTGAGGGACAACGACAATTTAACCGGCGTCAGTCCGTGATTCATGATTTTGAAACGCTCGTAGCAGACCGCCTGCCAAAGAAACTTGGAACGAAAAATATGCAGCGTGCCGCGTGGCACCACGACCTCTTCGCCCACTTTGACGTCCGGGTTGGTGAGGTCCACGGCCAGCAGCGTATTATCGTCACGCACGGTGGAACTCAGCAGCAGCGGTCGGGTGTTGCCCAGTCTCAGTTCCAGGCGCGAGAGAAACCGCGTGCCTTCGTGATAGACGCCTTCTTCGCCCAAACCGACGGGGCGGATATCGCCGTAGCGATCGAAAACGGCGAAGGTCTCGCCGTGTTTGAGCACGCGCACGCGGTCTTCCGCCGCGGCCGTCGTGGCGAGGATATAGAACTGATCTTCGACCTTGATGATGTCGTCCAAGCGATGCCTATGCGGCGAAGGTTCGAGTTTCAGCCTGTGTACGGTAGACCTCGAGATAATCTTCGACCATGCGCGCGGCGCTGAAGCGCTTCTCGAAAACCCGGCGGCATTCTTCCCGGCTCAGGCCGGGAATCCGCTCGAGGCTCGCGACCGCGTCTTCGACCGTATCGACGATAAAGCCCGTAACGCCGTCGTCGATGACTTCGGGGACGGAGCCGCAGCGAAACGCGATCGTCGGCGTGCCGCAAGCCATCGCCTCGATCATCACCAGGCCGAAAGGCTCCGGCCAATCGATCGGGAAAAGATGGGCATAGGCGTTGCCGAGAAATTCCTGCTTATCCGCCTCGCCGATCTCGCCCACGTATTCGATCAACGGGTCTTTGATCATCGGCTCGACGCGGCTCTTGTAATATTCCAAGTCGGCGTGGTCTATCTTCGCGGCGATCTTGAGAGAAATTCCGGTCTGTTTGGAAATTGCGATCGCCCGCTCGATTCTTTTTTCCGGGGAAAATCTACCGAGAAAAGCGAGATACCTCCCAGGTTTCGTATGAAGCGAGTAGAGGTCTTCCGGCAGTCCATGATGAATGGTTCCCTGCCAATTCAACCACGGCAGCGGCGCTCGCTGGCTGTCGGAGATGGAAACTACGGGCACCTCGGAAAATTCCCGATAGAGGGGCACGAGATCGGGAAGATCGAGCCGCCCGTGGAGCGTCGTGAAATTCGGCGTCATCAACCGTCTAGCGAGAGAATAATGCAGATAGCTCAGGTGAAAGTGAATGATATCGAACTCGCCGGCTGACCTGGCCACCTGCTCGATCTCGAGGATGTGGTAGAGAATCGGGTCGGCGCACTCGGCGTTTAACCGCAACGCCTCGTCGCAGGCGGGAACGAGGTTGGCCGATGTGACCGAATCGCCGCTGGCGAAGAGCGTCACCTCATGCTCCTGTCGCACCAACTCTTCGGTCAGACACGATACGATTCGTTCCGTCCCTCCATAGTATTTCGGCGGCACGCTCTCGTACAGAGGGGAAACTTGCGCGATCCTCAAGAACTTCCTCTCGACGTTTTTTCGGCACGTTAACCGGCAGAGACGATCGTCGGCCTGGGATCGGAAAAGACGTTCAGGATATCATCATAGCCGGGAAAACTCCGTTGATTGAGTCTTGCACAAATATCGAGAGAGACCAAGATAGGCAAAAACTCTAGCTCGATAAATCGATAGCGGCGCGCGGGCAGCGTACTGATTCTCCGGAGGCCCGCCAGCAACCAGAGCCATCGATCGCTCACGCCTGAAGAGAACGGTCGTTCTGAAGAAAGGTTACTTTTGCTTCTCCTTCTGCTCTTGAAGGCTCTTTTCCACGTTCTCCATACCTTTCGCCATCCCCTCGTACATTTTCTGCTCCTTGGCCGCTCCTTCCTGGAGCGCCTTTTTAATTTCAGCATCCCTCTCGGCCGAGCTTTTTTCATCCTTGCCGCAGCCCGTTCCCCACAACAGTACAACGGCCAAACAGGCAACCGTCCTCGATCGGTATTTCATCGCTACTCCCCCTTTCGAAATAAATTCTATATTACAGCGCTAGCACGAGACGGCGCCGCCTTGCAATCAAACTTTCGCCCCTCGGCACAAGCGCCAGATCTTCTCGGGCTTGAGCGGCATGTCGATGTGAGCGACGCCGAAGGGAGAAAGGGCGTCCACCACCGCATTGACGATCGCCGGCGTGGAGCCGATCGTCCCCGCCTCGCCGATCCCCTTCGCGCCCAGCGGATTGACCGGCGTGGGCGTCTCGGTCCGCGCCAGCTTGAAGGGCGGAAAATTTTCGGCCTTGGGCAAGGCGTAGCCCGCGAGGCTGCCGGTCGCGAGCTGGCCGTTCTCGTCATAGACGAGTTCTTCGTAGAGAGCCTGCCCGAGTCCCTGCGCGATGCCGCCGTGTATTTGTCCCTCGACTAGAAGCGGATTGATCACCTTGCCGCAATCGTCCACGGCGATATATTTTTTTATTTTCACCGCGCCCGATTCGGGATCGACTTCGACGACACAGATGTGCGTGCCGAAGGGAAAAGTAAAATTAGCCGGCTCGAACTCGGCGGTCGCGAAAAGCCCGGGCGCCGTCTTCTTAGCCGGTTTCGTCGCTAGATGAGCTTCGGACGCGATCTGCCCGAGCGTGAGCGCCTTTTTCGGCACGCCCTTGACGCTGAAACGACCGGCGGCGAAGACGATATCCTCGACGTCCGCCTCGAACAGGCGCGCGGCGATCTCGCGCGCCTTCTCCTTCACTTTCTCGGCCGCTTGAAGCACGGCAACTCCGCCGACCGCCGTCGCGCGGCTGCCGAAAGTCCCGACGCCGCTCGGCACCACGGCGGTATCGCCGTGCGCCACCGTGATATCGTCGAGAGCGACTCCCAGCTCGTCGCCGACGATCTGCGCGAACGAAGTCTCCTGTCCCTGTCCGTGGGGCGAGGCGCCGGTAAGAACCGTGACTTTCCCCGTCGGCTCGACCTGGACGCTCGCGTGCTCCGGCAAACCCGGTCCCATGGCGCAGATTTCGACGTAGGTGGAGAGACCGATGCCGAGATATCTTCTCTGCTTTCTCAGCCGCTTTTGCTCGCGCCTGAGCTTCGGATAACCGGCGAGCCTGAGAGCCTTGTTGAGCGCGCCTTGATAGTTGCCGCTGTCGTAGTTCAACCCGGTCGCGGTGCTCAACGGAAATTCGCCGGGCTTGGGAAAATTTTTTCTCCGCGCCTCCACCGGATCGACGCCGAGCTCGCCGGCGATCCGGTCTATCATGCGCTCGATCACGTAGGTCGCCTCGGGCCTTCCGGCTCCGCGATAGGCGTCGGTGGACATCTTGTTGGTGAAGACCCCCGTGACCTCGATGCCGATCGCCGGGATCTTATAGCAGCCGGAAAGCATCAAGCCGGTAAAGCGCGGGATCTCCGGCGTGTAGAGCTGGTGATAAGCGCCGATGTCGGCGACGACTCTGGATCGCAACCCCAAAATTCTTCCGTCCTTTTTGACCGCCGCCTCGATCTCCGCCGCCTGGCCCCGGCCGTGAATCGTGGAATGCATGTTCTCGCGGCGGTTTTCGATCCATTTGACCGGGCGACCGAGGCGCAGCGCGAGATAGGCGACCAGCGCCTCCTCCGCGTAGATATTGAGCTTGCTGCCGAATCCGCCGCCGACCTCGGGAGCGATGACGCGCACCTCTTTTTCGGGCAGCTTGAGCATTTGGGCGAGCCGGCTCTTGAGCAGGTGCGGGATCTGCGTAGAAGACCAAACGGTCAATTCCTCTTCTTCGCCGAGATAGCGTGCCAGGACCGCGCGCGTTTCCAGCGCGACCGGCGCAAGACGCTGGTGAATGAACCGTTGTTTGACGATCTTATCGGCCCGTTCGAATGCTCCGGAGAGGTCGCCCTGGCTGCGGTTCGAGCGAAAGGCGACGTTATCGGGCCACTCCGGGTGGACGACGGGGCTTTCTTTTGTGAGGGCCGCTTCAGGATCCGAGACAACGGGAAGAGGCTCGTAGCTCACTTCGACCAGCTCGAGCGCGTCGGCGGCGGCGTAGCGGTCCTCAGCAACCACCACCGCCACTCCTTCGCCGGCGAAACAAACTTTGTCGATCGCGAGGACATGATGCTTGGGAACTCGGAGCGTCGGGTTTTGGCTATCGACGGGCAACGGCCCGATCGCATCCCGGAGGTCGGCGCCCGCCAAAACAGCGACGACACCGGGCAGCCCGAGTACATGCCCGGTCCGAATCGATTGAATCTTTGCGTGCGCGTGCGGGCTGCGGACAATCGCCGCATGCAATATATCGGGCAGGCGGATATCATCGACATAACGAGCGCGACCGCGAATCAACCTCGGATCTTCGCGCCGCTTCACCTTGGCGCCGACGAGTTTGCTGAGAGGCACGGTTTTTTTCCGCAGACCCTTTTGTTATCATTTATAGCCTAATGGCGCGCGGACGAGCAAGAATTCTCTGGATATTGTTTTTTCTGCTGACATTCCCGTCCAGAAGCTTAACGCAAGCGCCGATCCATAGACTCAAGAACAGTCCCGGCCTCGCGGTAACGGACCTGGGGAGCTGGAAGGTCATCTATAAAGGAGCCGAATTCCGCAAGGTGAGGCTTGAGCGCGCCGAGCCGTATCATTGGCTCGAGCTCAAGCTCGTTCGCCTGGATACCCGATGGATCGAGCCGCGCGTCGTCCGCAGCTCGCAATTCAACCTCAAGAGCGCCAACGTGAAGACGCTGGCGGAAAAGAGCGGCGCCATCGCGATGATCAACGCCAATTACTTCGACGAAAAGGGACTGCCGCTGGGGTTTCTCAAAACCGCCCATGAAGCCAACCTCAACCTCTCCAAAAGTCCCCTCTATACGGGCGTCTTTGCCATCAAAGACCGCGCGCCGTTCATCGCGCACCGAGACGAATTCGTACCCCACCAGGCCGACGAGGGTCTCCAGGCGGGTCCATTGCTGCTGGCGAAAGGCGCCCCCTTGAGCGTGACGCGCGGCGCCGACCGGCAATTCCGCCGTTCGGTCATCGGCATGGACTCTAACCAGAAGTTGATCGTCGCCGTTACCGATACGTTCTTCGGTGGTCTTACCTGGGTGGAGCTGCAGGAATTTTTCGGCTCGGCCGAGTGGCAGGCGCAGACATCCGACCTGCTCAACCTCGACGGCGGCGGCTCGACGCAGCTCCACGTCAGGGGGGCTCAGTTCGAGGAATACGTGCCGGGCACGGTCGAAGTCCCCGTCGCCATCGGTCTCTTCGCGGCGAAGTAAGACTTCCGTTCCAGACATTTTTCTTGCAGTCACACAGGGTGGGTGGTATAAAAAGCCGACCTACAATGGTGCTCTTTGCCGATCACTTATGACGCTGCACCAACTGAAAGTATTCGTCAAGGTGGCTGAAATGCAAAGTTTCACGCAAGCGGCAAAGGCGCTGCGTCTCACCCAGCCTTCGGTTTCCGCCCTGGTACAGGACTTGGTCGCCGAACTGAGGTACAAATTGTTCGAGCGGCGGGGAGCGAAGGTTTTTCTAACAAAGGAGGGAAATATCCTCCTGCGCCGCACCCAGGAGGCCCTCGCCATCATCGAGGAAACCAAGGACGAGATCGACGAAATCCACGGGCTAAAGAAGGGAAAGCTCTCCATCGGCGCGTGCGCCATCGCCGGAGCGTCTTTTCTTCCCGGCGCTCTTCAGTCTTTCAAGGAGTCTCATCCGGGAATCGATATCGGCTTGAAAATTCAGCGCAGCATCGCTTTGGAAAAGATGCTCGTGGAGGGAGAATTCGATGTCGCGATTCTCGGTTGCGTGCCCCGCTCGGCCAATTTACGCGGCATACTTTACAAGCGCGAAGACATCTTGGTCGTCGCGCCGCCGGACCATCCGCTCAACAGAAAGCGCACCGTCCCCTTGACGCTGCTTGCCAAGGCGTCCTTGATCGCCCAGCAGAAAGGCAGCCTCGTGCGCGACATGGTGGAAGAAAAATTCGCTGAGAAGGGACTTCGGTTCGCTCCCCTGTTGGAGATCGATATCGACCGGGGCGGCTGGGAAGCCATCAAGGCGTCCGTGGTGAGCGGCCTTGGAATCGGCTTTCTTTGCAAGCAACACATCGAATCGGACCTCAAGGCCGGCAGACTCAAAGAGCTCCGTGTCCCGGGGCTGGATCTAAAACGCCCCGTTTACATCGCCTTTCGAAAAAACCGCCAGCGGTTTTCCGCCGTCGAGGCATTCGTTGAATTTGTAAAAGACTACAGAGGTCAGTGATGCCATTTGAACAACCTGGGTCTTCCGGACCGTCTATTCCATGCTGACAACCGCTTCGTCGTCCAGACGGAGCAACATCTTCTCGAACGGCATCTTCGTAACTAAAGGCAACAAAATTGTCTGTGTTCAGCTATGACGCTGCACCAGTTAAGAGTATTCGCGAAGGTCGCCGAGCTGCAAAGCTTCACCGAGGCGGCCAAGGCATTACGGCTCAGCCAGCCTTCCGTTTCCTCCTTGGTCCAAGGTTTGGTACGCGAATTGAAGTACAAATTGTTCGAGCGGCGGGGAATAAAAATCGCGCTCACGCCCGCGGGCAAAGTGCTTCTTCGCCGCGCGCAGGAAGCCCTCGCCATTATCGAGGGAACGAAGGATGAGATCGATGAGATTCAAGGGCTGAGGAAGGAAAAGCTTAACGTAGGAGGATCGGGTCTTGCGGCTTCCTTTTTGCCTGCGGCAATCCAAACCTTCAAGAGGGCACATCCGGAAATCGAGGTCACATTGACCATCGATAGGAGCAGGAATCTAGAAAATGGACTTTTAGAAGGCGATCTGGACATCGGGGTCCTAAGTCACGTCCATTCTCCCCTTTTAGCGCATACGCTCTATGGCGAAGACGACCTGATCGTCATTGCGTCACCTAACCACCCGCTAACCAAGAAACATTCCGTGCCGCTCGAGCTTCTGGCGCGGGAGCCTTCGGTGATGTTCGAGAGAGGCGGACTCATGTATGACATGATCCAAAGAAGATTTGCCGAAAGCAGGATATCGTTTAACCCCACCTTGGAAGTGAAAACCCGTTCGATTGCCAGAGACGCGATTAAGAGCGCGGTTTCCAATGGGATCGGCATTGGATTTATAGCTAAGCGCCACGTAGAGGCCGATATAAAAGCGGGACGATTAAAGAGACTCAAAGTTCCCGAATTCAATTTGAAGCGGCAAATGTATGTGGTAACCCATAAGAAGCGGAACAGCGGTACACCGGTTAAAGAATTCAAAGATTTCCTATTGCAGTATAAAAACGAGGGATGAAGGTATGCCGAGAATGCCTATTGCAGTTGTATCACTCCTGATCGCTTTTCAGGCGGG
This sequence comes from Candidatus Binatia bacterium, assembly GCA_036504975.1. Taxonomy (NCBI): domain Bacteria; phylum Candidatus Binatota; class Binatia (SeqCode); species Binatia bacterium. The sequence continues at coordinate 9,967 of DASXUF010000129.1, forward strand.
TTGGTGCCCTCCTGCTTGGGCCGCGGCCGTCGAAAAGGTTTTGGCGGAAATCAACCAGTTGCCTGCCGACCAAAGACAAAAAAGGCTCGAGGACGGAGCTCGAAAAGAAGGCCGCCTCAGTTGGTATTCCAACGCCAACCTCGATCAAATGCGCCACCTCGCCGATGGATTCATGAAGCGATACCCGGAGATAAAAATAGAGTACTGGCGCGGTGGGGGTAATCGGGTAACCGATCGCGTGCTTCTTGAGCATCGCGCCGGCAAGCTGGATGCCGATATCGTTGGAATGCCGTTTGAGGCGGGACTATCGATAAAAAACGCCGGTGTTTGGGCGAGGTATCACTCACCTGAAAGTAAATATTATTCCAAGATGTTCTTCGACCCTGAAGGATACTGGCACTCCAGCCATCTCGCCATCAGCGTCATCGGTTACAATACCAATCTGGTGAGAATGGAAGAGGCGCCAAAAGACTATCCTGACCTGTTAAGTCCCAAGTGGAAAAGCGAGATTTCCATAGACACGGAACCCGAGCGCGTAGTGATGGGATGGTTGATAAAATGGGGCGAACAAAAAACCCGCAATTTTCTCAAAGGCGTGATGCAAAATGGAGCCATTCCCCGGCGCGGCAAAACTCTCCAAACGCAACTCCTTTGCGGCGGTGAATTTAAGATCGCCCTCGATCTATTGGCTGCAAGGGTCGCCCAATATAGAAACGACTTGAGATGCCCGTCGGCTCTTGTTTTTCCGAACCCCACCGTCGGGACGGTGGCCAACCTGGATGGCATCACGACGGCTGCGCAACGGCCCCATGCAGCAGCCCTGTTTATAGACTATATTCTCGGCGCCGACGGCTCGAAGATATTGGCGAATACGGGGCGAATCGTCGGGCGCAAAGGCGTCAAATCCCGGTACGAAGAGCTCTCGAACCTCGAAGAGAAAAACATCCCCCTCCTTCTCATTGCTCCCGAGGCGGCTCAAAAGCTTGCGGACGCTACACAGCAAATCGTCGCTGAAATCTTGATTCGTCGTCAGTTCTGAAGCTGTGACCGCCCCTATGACGCTGCACCAGTTAAGAGTATTCGCCAAAGTAGCCGAGCTGCAAAGCTTCACCGAGGCGGCCAAGCGTAGCATTTCGTCAAAAATAACAAAGCCGAGACGGTCCGCGCCATGACCGCATTCAGCTCATCTTAAACAAGTCACGGACTCTAGCTTGTTGGAAGCCACGAGCGAGGGTCTCCGGTTTTTTCAGCGCAAGGAAGAAAAAGCATTGAGGCTGAGGTCCAGCGCCGGCGCGGGAAAAACTCCCAGATAGATCGTTCCGAGCACCGCGACGGCGATCGCGAGATAGAGATACGGCGCGCGGGCGAACGATTTTCCTTCCGCCCCGCCCTCTTCCATGTACATCATCACGATCACACGAAGATAATAGACCACGGAGAGAAGGCTGTTGAGCGCGCCGATGATCGCGAGATCGACGTGGCCGGTGGTGACCGCGGAGCTGAAAAGATAAAATTTCCCGGTGAAGCCGCCGAGCGGCGGAAAGCCCGCGAGCGAGAGCATGAACAGCGCCATCGCCATGCCCAGAAACGGCCGCTTGAAGCCGAGCCCGGCGAAGTCGCCGTAGGCCTCGTTGTCTCTCGCGCCGTCCTTTAAAGCGATGAGCACGGCGAACGCGCCGAGCGTCATCGCCGCGTAACTCAGCAGATAAAAGAGCAGCGCCTGTCCGCCCGCCGCGCCGCCGGCCACCAGCGCGATGAGCAGGTACCCCGCGTGGGCGATGCTCGAGTAGGCGAGCATCCGCTTGACGCTCGACTGCGAGATCGCGACGACGTTTCCCACGGTCATCGTGAGAATCGCCAGCGCCTTGACAGGCACCGTCCACTCGCCTTGCAGCGGCGACAATGAGTGGAGAAAGATCCGCGCCCAGCCGGCGAAAGCGGCGGCTTTGACCGCGACCGCCATGAAAGCCGTGATCGGAGTGGGCGCGCCTTCGTAGACGTCCGGCACCCAGAAATGAAACGGCACTGCGGCGACTTTAAACGCAAGGCCGATGAGCACGAGAAAAACGCCCGTGAGAAGCAACAGCGATGGCTGACCTCCATCCGGTTTCAGCGCCGAGGCGACGCGCGCGAGCTGCGTCGAGCCGGTCGTGCCGTAGATAAGCGCGATGCCGTAGAGCAGAAAGCCGGTGGCGAACGCGCCGATGAGAAAATATTTCATCGCCGCCTCCGCCGCCTCGGCGCGCTCGCGCCATATCCCGGTCAGAACGTAGACGGCGATCGACATCGTCTCCAGGCCGAGAAAAAAGAGGATGAGATCGTTGGCCGCGGCCATGAGAATCATCCCGAACGCGGCGAGCAAGACGAGCACGTAGAATTCTCCCTCGCGAATCTCGGTTTCCCGCACGTATTGAACCGAAGAGAGAATCGTCAGCGCGGCGGCGCCGAGAAAAAACAGCGTGAAGAAAAACGCGAAACGATCGAGCAGGATGGTATTCTGAAACGCGCCTCCCTGGCCGTCGCGAAGAAAAACCGCCATCCCGCCCGCGATCGCGAGGCCGACGAGGCTGATCCAGACGAGAAGGCCCTTCTCCTTTTTAGGGACGAACAGGTCCAGGACCAGCGCCGCGAGCGCGGTCAAGAGCACTTCGGCCGACGGGAGAAGAGGCGTGAGGTTAGTTTCCACGCGCGGCTTTCTCCTCCCAGACGGTCTCGCCTTGGATCAGCGGGATAGCGAGCTTCTGGCTCTCGACTCTCTCGATGACCAGGCGAGCTGAGCTTTTCATCCGGCTTAAGAAAGGCTGGGGGTAGATGCCCATGAAAAAGATCAACGCTATGATCGGCGCCAACATGCAGATCTCTCGCGCGTTCATGTCTTCGAGCCTCTGGTTCTCCGGCCGCGCAAGAGGGCCGAAAACCACGCGGCGAAACATCCACAGCATGGTGATCGCGCCGAGAACGACGCCGGTGGCGGCGATTGCCGTCCATATCGGGGCCGTTGCGAACGCGCCCAGCAGGATCAGAAACTCGCCGACGAAGCCGTTGAGCCCAGGAAGCCCGATGGAAGAAAGAGTGACCACGAGAAAAAACCCGGAGAAAATCGGGATCTGCTTCCACAAGCCGCCGAAGTCGTCGATCAGGCGCGTGTGCCGCCGGTCGTAGATCATGCCGACTATAAGAAACAAAGCGCCGGTGGAGAGACCGTGGTTGAGCATCTGGTAGACCGCACCTTCGATGCCTTGAAGGTTGAACGCGAACAGGCCCAGCATGACGAAGCCCAGATGACTCACCGACGAATAAGCGACGAGCTTTTTAAGGTCGTCCTGCATCATCGCGACCATGGCGCCGTAGACGATGCCGACGACCGCGAGCGCGACGACCCACGGCGCCGCGGAAAGCGCGGCCGCGGGAAACAACGGAATCGCGAAGCGTAAAAAACCGTAAGTCCCCATCTTGAGGAGAACGCCGGCGAGAATGACCGAGCCGGCGGTCGGCGCCTCGACGTGCGCGTCGGGGAGCCAGGTGTGAAGCGGGAACAGCGGGACTTTGATGGCGAACGAAAGCGCGAAGGCGAGGAACAGCCACATCTGCTCGTCGTAGGGAAGATTGAGATTCGAGATGCGGAGGAGGTCGAAGGTCAGGCTCTGGGTCACCTGAAAATTCCGCGTCGCGAGAAAGATGATGCCGACCAGCATGAGCAGGCTCCCGGCCATCGTGTAAATTACGAACTTGACCGCGGCGTAGATCCGGCGCTCGCCGCCCCAGACGCCGATCAAAAAATACATCGGCACCAGCATCACCTCCCAGAAGACGTAGAAGAGGAACAGATCGACGGCAACCAGGGCGCCGAGCATGCCGGTCTCGAGGAACAGCATGAAAAAGAGATACTCCTTAACTCTGTCGTGGATCGTCCAGGACGCCAGGATTGCGACCGGCGTGAGGAAAGCCGTGAGCAAAACGAGAAAAAGACTGAGGCCGTCGATGCCGACGGCGTACTCGATCCCATAGGCTGGAATCCAGCGAAGCCGCTCGACGAGCTGCATCGCGCCGGTATTCGGGTCGAAGCGCCAGAGAATCCACAGCGACTGGAGAAACGCGAGGAGGCTCACCCCCAGCGCGGCCTTGAACAGCGCCGAAGTTTGGCGCCGGGGAATAAAAAGCAGCGCCGCCGCCCCCAGCGTGGGAAGAAAAACCAGGAGGCTTAAATCTTTCACCGCTTCACCACCTCAAAAAATACGCGAAGATCAAAAGCGTTCCGGCCAGAAAGGCGAACAGGTAGTGTTGCACGTTGCCGCTCTGAAGCCGGCGCCACGAGAGGCTTCTCGCGCGCACGCTCGCGGCGACGCCGTTGACGATGCCGTCGATGAATCCGGGATCGAAGCGCCGCGCCAGCCAGTTGGACCACGCAGTGAAGGGCTGCACGAAGAGCCGGTCGTAAAGTTCATCGACGTAGTATTTGTTACCGAGCCATCGATAGAGTGCGCCGGCGGCGATTCGCTCCGCGATCTTGCTGTCGCGGCCGTAGAGAAAGTACGCGACCAGGGCACCGAGCGCGCCTAATCCGACTGTGAGCGCCATCAGAAATAGTTCTTCGCTCAGCGCATGATGCTCCGCCGCTTTAGGCCCGCCGAACACCGGCTGCAGCCAATGATCCCACACGCCGCCCCACATAAACTCTGGCGTGGCCAGCCAGCCGGCGAAGATCGAGCCCAGCGCGAGGACGATCAGCGGCGCGGTCATGACCCGCGGCGATTCATGAATATGAGATCGGGACGGCTCGGGCACGCGCGACGGGCCATGAAACACCATGAAGAACTGGCGGAACATGTAAAAAGCTGTCAGTCCCGCCGTGAGCCATGCCATCCCCCAAAGCGCGATCGACCGGCTCGCATAGACCTCCCACAGAATCCGGTCCTTGGAAAAAAACCCTGCCGTGAGCGGCGCGCCGGAAATCGCCAGGGCAGCGATCAGGTAAGTCCAGTAAGTGACCGGCAGATGGCGCCGGAGACCGCCCATCTTCCGCATATCTTGTTCTCCATCGAGCGCGTGGATGACGCTTCCCGATCCGAGAAACAGACAGGCCTTGAAAAAAGCGTGCGTGAAGAGATGGAACACGGCCGCGCTGAAGGCGCCGACGCCGACGGCGAGAAACATGTAACCCAATTGGCTGACCGTGGAATAGGCCAGCACGCGCTTGATGTCGTTTTGGGCAACGGCGATGGTCGCGGCAAAAATCGCCGTGAGGGCGCCGATGGCTGCGACGACGGCGAGCGTCTCGGGCGCCAGCGTGAAGAGAAAGTTGAGGCGCGCCGTCATGTAAACGCCGGCGGTCACCATCGTCGCCGCGTGGATCAGCGCGCTGACGGGCGTAGGCCCTTGCATCGCGTCGGGGAGCCAGACATAGAGCGGGATCTGCGCCGACTTGCCGGTCGCGCCGGTGAAGAAGAGCAAGGTGACGAGCGCCACGATCTCGGGCCTGAGGAGATGGGCCGCCTGGCGCAAGTCGGAGAAGTTAAGCGACGGCACGCCGTGGCGGCTCATTTCCCAGAAGAGCAGCAGGAGGCCCAGGATAAAGCCGAAGTCGCCGATGCGGTTCACGATGAAGGCCTTGTTCCCGGCGATCGTGTTGGTGTGGTCCCGGTACCAGAAGCCGATCAGGAGATACGAGCAGAGACCGACTCCTTCCCAGCCGACAAAGAGGACGAGCAGGTTGTCGGCCAGGACCAAGAGCGACATAAAAAAAACGAAGAGATTGAGATACGCGAAGTAGCGGATCATGCCTTCGTCGTGGGCCATGTAGCCCAACGAATAAACGTGGATGAGAAAACCGATCCCGGTGATGACGAGCAGCATGACCACGGTCAAGGGATCCGCCTGAAAAGAAAGGCTCGCTTTGAACGGCTCCGAATCGATCCAAGTAAAGACCGTATCGCGAAAGACCCCCGTCGGTGACAAAAGCAAGAAAACCTGGAGTGAAACGAGGAACGATAACGCCACGGCAGCGCAGGCGAGAAAGCCGGCGGATTTGCGGCCCAACCGCGCCCCGAAAAAGATATTGACCGCGGCGCCAAGCAGTGGAAAAAGCGGTATGTAACGAAGTAGAGTCAAAGTTGCCGTCATTCCGGATCAATCCAAAATCTAAAATCCAAAACCTGTCCTGAGCCCAGTCGAAGGATCCAAAATCGATTTACCACCTGAGGAACTGCATGTCCTGGGGATCCAAGGTCTGGCGGTGGCGAAAGACCGAGATGATGATCGCGAGCCCCACCACCGCTTCCGCCGCCGCTACGGTCATCACGAAAAATACGATCACCTGTCCGTCCATCGAGCCGAGAAAGCGGGCGAAAGCGATGAACGTCAGATTGACGGCGTTCAGCATCAGCTCGATCGACATCAGTATGACGATGATGTTGCGCCGGATGACGACGCCGGCGACGCCGATGACGAAGAGCACGGCGCTGAGCGCGAGATAGTAAGGCAACGGGACCAAGATCAGCTCGCTTTCTTCCCCAGCGTCACCGCGCCGATGATCGCGACCAGGAGGAGAACCGAGGCGATCTCGAAAGGCAGAGCGTAATCGGTGAAGAGGCTCCGGGCCAGCGCCTCCGGCGCGCCGAAGTTTCCGGCGACGGGCGACGGCTGGAAATCCGCCGGCCGGTAAAAAAACAGCGCGACCAGCTCCCAGAGGAGCGCCAGCGACGCGAGCGAGCCGGCGGTCCACCAGACGGCCGGCCGCGGCTCCAGCGCCGCCGGATTCAGCAGCATGATGACGAAAAGAAAGAGAATCATGATCGCGCCGGCGTAGACCAGCACCTGCAGCGCGCCGACCATCGGGGCATCCAGCGTGATAAACAAAACGGAGACCAGGAAGAGCGTCGCCGCGAGCGCCATCGCGTTATGAACCACGTTGCGGCGAAAAATGACGAGCAGAGAGAACACGACCGAAAGAACGGCGAGGATGAAAAAGAGGATCATCGCGCACTCATGGATGAGAGGAAAATCCTTGCCGGAGCACGATCCAAACGGCGGTGACGACGAGGTTGACGGCCGCGACCGGCAGCATCATTTTCCAGCCGAGGCGCATCACCTGATCGTAGCGAAAGCGCGGCAGGCTCCAGCGCAGGAGAATCTGCAGCCAGCAGAAAAAGATCACTTTGACCGTGAAGGCGCCGACCTGGAGCAAGGTCACGCCGAGGGGAGCCAGGAGGAGCGTGCCGCCCCAGGGAAAATGAAAGCCGTCGCGCATGAGCCAGGGCACCTGCCAGCCGCCGAAAAAGAGCGTCGTGACGAGGCCCGCGGCCGTGACGATCTCGGCGAACTCGCCGGCGAAGAACATCAAAAACTTTCCGCCGGAATATTCCACGTGATAGCCGGCGACGAGCTCCGATTCGCCCTCGGGGATATCGAACGGTATGCGCTTGGTCTCGGCGACCGCCGCGGTAAAGAAGAGCAGGAACCCTACCGGCTGGAGAAAAATTCCCCAGGCCGGGAGCCACCCCCCCCAGAGGAGCCCGCCCTGCGCCCGCACCATCTCTTGCGGCTCGAGCGTGGCGTAGAACATCAGCACCCCCATGATCGAGAGGCCCATGGCGATCTCGTAGGAGATCATCTGCGCCGCGCCTCGCACGCCGCCGAGCAGCGAGAATTTGTTGTTCGAGGCCCACGCGCCGATGACGATGCCGTAAACGCCGAGCGAAGCCATGGCGAAGAGATAGAGGATGCCGATGTTCAAGTTCGCGACCTGCAGGTTGATCTCGCGGCCGCCGAGGATCAAGACGTCGCCGAACGGAATGACGGCGAACGTGACCAGCGCCGGAAAAAGCGCCAGACAGGGCGCCAGCGTGTGCAGCAGCTTGTCGCCGCGCGCCGGAATGAAATCTTCTTTGAAGAGGAATTTGATCGGATCGGCGATCAGCGTGTTGACCAGCCCCAGGCCGGCGAAGCCGAAGATCGAAGCGCGGTTGGCGCCGATGCGGTCCTGGATGAGGGCGCTGCCCTTGCGCTCGATCCAGCCTAGAATGCCGGCCAGATTGAGCACCATGAAGAGAACGAGAAAGGCCTTGGCCGCGATGATCCCGACATCGATGATCATGGCTGTCGTGTTTCGAGTTGGAATCCCAAATCGCCAATCTGATCGTAACTCAGGCCGCGATAAACGGGAATCGCCTGCGCGAGCGCCGCGAAGATTTCCGCGGGACCGGGATAGGGCGGCTTCTCTCCCATCGCCGCCAGCAGCCGGGAAAAAATCTCCCAGTCCTGGAGCGCCCCGGAAGGCGGGACGAGCGCCGGGTTGACCTTCTGCACCCTGCCGCGGCGGTTCGTGTAGCTGCCTTCTTTCTCCGCGAAGTTCGTCGCGGGAAGAACCACGTGCGCGAGCTTCGCCGTCGGCGTGAGGCGCGTTTCCTGTACGACGAGGAAAGAGAGCTTCTCCAGAGCGCTTCTGATCTTCTGGCCGTCGCCGGGAAGCGTCGCCAGGTCCTCGCTGACGATATACGCGCCGCGAAAGCCGCCGCCGATCAGCCGGCCGGCGAGCGCATCGAAGCCGCCGTCCGAGCCGACGCCCATGTCGCTGGCGCCGCGAAAATTCGGCGAGCGATCCGGGCTCATGAGAACCTTCTCGACTTCGGTGAGCGCCCTCTCCCGATAGAAAACCTCGATCGCGGCCTGCGAGAAAATTTTTCGCATCAAACGCCCGAAGAGAAACGCCTCTTCGTTCGTGTTCCGTCCGGAAAGCACGCCGGCGACCGGCGCCGCCGCGCCGAGACCCGCGATCACGGCCTGGAGCGCCGTCCTCCAATCGGTCGGCGCGAGGCCGCCCTCCTGCCGGATCAGCGGTGCGCTGATTCGTTCGCCTTCGGTCAAGGCATGAAAAGAATAGCGCCCCTCGTCGCACAGCCAATGACTGTTCACCGCTTCGTTGATCCTCGGCTTGAAGCGCGCGATACGATTTTGGTAGGTCTCGACCGAGATATTGCAGCCGGTGCTGCAGCCGGGGCAGACGGACGGCGTTTTCTTGAGATACCAGACCCTTACTTTGAAGCGGAAATCGCGGTCGGTGAGCGCGCCGACCGGGCAGACGTCCACGACGTTGACCGAGAGCGGGTTGTCCAAAATCTTTCCCGGGAACAGAGCGATCGTGGAATCGTCGCCGCGGTTCACTACCGTGAGCTCGTCGGTGTGCGTCACCTCCTGCAAAAAACGCACGCAACGGGTGCACTTGATGCAGCGCTCGCCGTCGAAGACGACAAAGGGTCCGAAGATCTCGCGCTTGCGGTCGTGCTCTTTTCTCTCGTCGAACCGGCTTGGCGAGAGGTCGTGCTCCATATAATAGTCTTGCAGCCAGCATTCGCCCGCCTGGTCGCAGATCGGACAATCGAGCGGATGATTGATGAGCAGGAACTCCATCACCGCGCGGCGCGCTTCGAGAACTTTCGCACTCTCCGTCTTGACCGCCATGCCCTCGGCGACCTGCGTATTGCAGGCGATCTGGAGCTTGGGCATCTTCTCGATCTCCACCAGGCACATGCGGCAGTTGCCCGCGATCGTGAGCTTGGGGTGATAGCAATAATGGGGAATGGCGATTCCCGCCTCGGCCGCCGCCTGGATGACGGTCTTGCCTTTCGTCGTCGCGATTTCCCGCCCGTCGATGGTGATTTTTACCGGGTCCATCGTCTCAGCTCGCTGAAACCGTGCATTTCTTTTGTGCGATGTGCGCGTCGAATTCCGGGCGGAATTTTTTGATGAACGCGGCGGCCGGCATCGCCGCGGCGTCGCCGAAGGGGCAGATCGTGTTCCCCATGATATTGCCGCTGACGCTCAGGATGAGCTCCAGATCGCCGGCTTTTCCCTCGCCGCGCTCGACGCGCCGGAAGATCTTTTCCATCCAGTGGCAGCCTTCGCGGCACGGGCTGCATTGGCCGCACGATTCGTGGGCAAAAAAACGGGAAATGTTCCATGCCGACCTGACCATGCAGGTGGATTCGTCCATGACGATCACGCCGCCGGAGCCGAGGAGCGTGCCGGCGGCCTGGAACGACTCGTAGTCCATCGTGACGCCGTCCAACTCATCCGCGCGCAGCACCGGCATCGACGCGCCGCCGGGAATGACGCCCTTCAACTTTTTTCCGTTCGGCACGCCGCCGCAGTCCTCTTCGAGGAATTTTTTGAACGGATAACCCATGTCCACTTCGTAGACTCCGGGTTTTCTGATATGGCCGCTGACGCTGAAGAGCTTGGTTCCCTTGCTTTTCTCCGTGCCGATCGCGGCGTACCTCGCGGCGCCCCGCTCGACGATCCAGGGAAGCGACGCCAGCGTCTCGACGTTGTTGACGACGGTCGGGCAGCCGAAGAGACCGTGCGTCGCCGGAAACGGCGGCTTGACCTTGGGCCAGCCCTTGCCGCCTTCGAGCGAAGAGAGCAGTCCCGTCTCCTCGCCGCAGATATAGGCGCCCGCGCCGCGATGGAGGATCAGGTCGATGTCGTAGCCGGCGCCAAAAATATTTTTGCCCAGATATCCCGCCGCGACGGCTTCCTCGATCGCGCGCCCGAGCACTTTGGCGCCGAAGCTGAGCTCGCCGCGAATATAGATGAACGCCGTGTGCGATCGGATCGCGTAGGCGGCGATGATCGTGCCTTCGATGATTGAATGCGGATCCTTCTCGATCAAGAGACGGTCTTTGAACGTGCCGGGCTCGCTCTCGTCGGCGTTGCAGACGACGTACTTCGGCTTGGGGCTGTCCTTGGGAACGAAGCCCCATTTCATCCCCGTGGGAAAGCCGGCCCCGCCGCGGCCGCGCAAACCCGAGGCTTTGATCTCATCGATCAGCCGCTCGGGCGACATCTCGCGCACGACTTTCTCGAGCGCCCGGTAGCCGCCCCGCGAGCGATATGCGCCGATCGTGTGCGAGTCGGGCGCGTCGACGTTGCGTAGAAGAATTTTCTCCATCGAGTTATTTCAGCCGGTCGAGAATCTCGCCCACGTTTTGCTCGCTCAGGTTCTCATAGTAGTCGTCGTTCACCTGCATCATCGGCGCGGTGCCGCACGAGGCGAGGCACTCGACTTCCGACAGCGTGAATCTCCCGTCCGCCGTCGTCTCTCCTAGTTCGATCCCGAGTTTAGCTTTGATCGCCGCCGTGATCCTTTCCGCCCCGGCGAGCGCGCAGGGGAGCGTCCGGCAGACCTGGGTGTGATGCCGGCCGATCGGCTTCATGTTGAGCATGGTATAGAAGGTGACGACGCCGTAGACCCGCGCCACCGGCACGTCCATGATCGCGGCGACGTATTCGATCGCCTCCGGACCGAGATAGCCGAACTCTTCCTGTGCGAGGTAGAGAACCGGCAGCATCGCCGCTTCCTTCTTCGGATAGCGGCCGACGATTGCGTCGAATTTTTTGTGCGTCTCGGGTGAAAATTCCAAAGCCATTTTTTCTAGACGTAGGGGCGGGTTTCAAACCCGCCCCTACCTTCGTTCTTTATCGATCGCATTCCCCGCCGATCATGTTGATCATCCCGAAGGTCGGCACGATGTCCGCCAGCATGTATCCTTTGATCATCTCATGAAAGGCGCCCATCGCAATGAAGCACGGCGGGCGCACGCGCACGCGATAGGGCTTCCCCCCCCCCTCGCTCACGATGTAAAAGCCCAACTCGCCGTTGCCGCCCTCGACGGGAAAATAGACTTCCCCCGGCGGGACCTGGATGCCCTCCATGATGATTTTGAAGTGGTGCATCAGTCCTTCGATGCTGTTGTAAACTTTTTCTTTTTCCGGCAGCACGACGCGCGGATCGTCGAGCGAGACCGGTCCCGCCGGCAGTTTTTTAAGCGCCTGCTCGACGATTCTCATGCTCTGCTCGATCTCCTCGACGCGGCAGATAAACCGGTCGTAGTTGTCGCCTTTGCTCCCCAGCGGCACCGTGAAGTCCAACTGATCGTAGATCAAGTACGGATTGGCTCTGCGCACGTCGTAGCTGACTCCCGTCGAGCGGAGAATGGGGCCGGTGAGACCGTAGGAAATCGCCGTCTCGCGGGAAATCACGCCCACGTTCGACATCCGTTCGATGAAGATCCGGTTGCGCGCGAGCAGGCGCTCGCAGTCGGCGAGCAGCCGGCGCACTTTGCGGAAAGCGTCCGCGACCTTTTCGGCGAAGCCGGGCGGGAGATCGTGCTTCAAACCGCCGATGCGGACGTAAGTGATCGTAAGCCGCGCGCCGGTCACCTCCTCGATGATTCTCATCAGGAACTCGCGCGCCTCGATCATGTAAAACCCCACCGTGATCGCACCCAGCTCGGAGGCGGCCATGCCGCAGCAAGTGAGATGATCCGTCACGCGCGAGATCTCGCTCATGATCGTGCGGATAAATTGACAGCGCGGCGGCGCCTCCACGCCGAGGAGCTTTTCCACGGCCAACGCATAGCCCGCGTTGTTGATGAGCGGCGAGACGTAGTTGAGACGGTCGGTGTAAGGAATGACTTGAGTCCAGGTCGCCTGCTCGGACATCTTGTCGAAGCCGCGATGGAGATATCCGACTTCCGTGTCGCACTCGAGCACTTTCTCGCCTTCCAGCTTGAGATTTAACTTGATGGTCCCATGGGTCGCCGGATGGGAAGGACCCATCTGCAAGTCCATGGGCTCCAGCGGCAGCTCTTTGGCTTCGGTTTTCATGAGTGTGACGACAAGCGGCGCCCTAGACAGGATTATTCACACGATCAGCCCTCAAGCGCGAGCCGCTCCGGGCGCGGGCAATAGTTTCTGTGGCTCGAAGGCCGCCCTCGCCGTCCACCTCAAGGGTGCTAACTCCATTTGCCGGGCCTGCCGTGTTGCTCCACGTCCCTGTGCCCTTCGCCCTTCGGGCTCGCGCTCTCGGGCTTCCCGCTTCCATGCGCCGGCACGGTTCCGCAGGGGGCGAGGATGAAAGCCGCAGGCACAGGGACGCGGAGGTACAATGGCTTGTCTGGTGCTTGATATACCGGAGCATGGTATTTCGATTGTTCGCTTAAGCGCAAATATCTCGACCGAGTCTACGAGGCACTGACCTATTGCCTGCGGCTGGAAGCCTCGCCCCTGAGGAACCGGGGGGAATGATACTTTGTTCATAGGATTACCGGTTGCGTACTGAACAATCCGGGTTAGCGCTTCTCCGCCTTCTGCTTCAGTTGCAAGAGCTTATTGTCCGACCGGACATCGACGAACGTCCCCGCCAGCGGCCGCTCGGGAACGAGAGGCTGGCGCTGGTTCACCGGATAATCTTTCCTGAGCGGATAACCGCGAAACTCCTCGTAGAGAAGAATCCGCCTGAGATCCGGATGGCCGCGAAAGCGAATGCCGAACATGTCCCACACCTCGCGCTCGAGCCAGTTCGCCCCTTTCCACAGCGGCGTCAGCGAATCGACTTCGGCCGCTTCTTCAGACAGCGGAACTTTGACGCGAAATCGGCGATGCGAGCGCAGCGAAAGCAGGTGATAGACGACTTCGAAGCGCGGCGATTTTTTTCCCAGGTAATCGACCGCGGTGATGTCGGCGAGAAAATCGAAGTCCAGCCTGGGATCGTCTTTGAGGAAGCGGACGATCTCGATCAGCTTCTCCGGGCCGACGACGACCGTTTCGTCGCCGCGAAACGCGTGCGCGTCAAGAATCGCCGGTCCGAACTTTTCGCCGAGGTATCGGATGCTCGGGCTCTCTTCGGCCATGAAACTCACTCCAGGTCCAGGGCGCCTTTCTTCCAGGCGTAGATAAAGCCGATCGCCGCGATGATTAAAAAGATTCCCATCTCCACCAGGCCAAAAATCCCCAGGCGGCGAAACATGACGGCCCAGGGATAAAGAAAAACCGCTTCCAGGTCGAAAATCAGAAAAAGCATGGCCACGAGATAAAACTTTACCGGAAAGCGAATCCGGGCGTCGCCTTTGGGAGGATTTCCCGACTCGAAAGGCTCGGCCTTCACCGCGCTCGGCTTCTTGGGACCGGCGATCTGCGCGAGCGAAAGGAGCCCCAATACGACCAGGCCTGCGAAGAAAAATAGGACGAGGACGGGAAAAAACGGATCGCTCATCAATGGACCACGTTGGCGACCACGCCGGGGGTCACGTTAAAGACAGGCCGTTAGAAAGCCCTGAGGCAACCGCAGACAACCAATTTTTTTGTATTGGAAAACGGCCGCGAAGTCAAGGAAATCGGGCGTATACGGCGGATAAAGGCGCGACCAAGTCCGACCGCTCTCAGCATTTTTGTTGGGCGTAAACTGACGTATCGCATCGGCCCGGAGAGAGACTCCCAGGTGGACGGATGTCAGCGCGAACTCATATGGCCGGCCCGCCTAGCCGGCCGTTTCGTCGATGGGAGCGAGCGTCGCCTTGATCTGAATCTGCTTTCCGTCGCGCAGCAGCGCGATGGTCACCGTATCCCCCACCTTATACTGGTCCATCGCCAGGTAAAGATCGTTCACGGTCTCGATCTTTTTTCCATCGAGGCCAACGATCACGTCGCCGAGAGTCACGCGGCCCTGCGCGTCGCGGATGGTCGGACGCATGCCGGCCTTGGCCGCCGGACTGTTTCGGGGGACGACCAAGACCAATACGCCCTTCAATCCCAACCGGGCGGCGATCTGATCGTCGGCCGCGGAAAAACCGAGGCCCGGGCGGACGAACTTGCCGTGCCGAATGAGTTCCGGCACGACGCGGTTCACGGTATCGACCGGAATGGCAAAGCCGATGCCGGCCGACGCTCCCGACGGACTGTAGATCGCCGTGTTGACGCCGATCAACCGGCCGGCGCTGTCGAGCAGCGGGCCGCCCGAGTTTCCGGGATTGATCGCCGTGTCGGTCTGAATCACGCCTTGAATCGGCCGGCGCGTGACCGATTCGATCTCCCGGCCGAGCGCGCTCACCACTCCGGTCGTCAGCGTCTGGTCGAGGCCGAACGGATTGCCGATGGCGAACGCGCTCTGCCCGACCTGAAGGTCCTTGGACGAGCCGATGGGAATCGGCCGCAGCCGGTTCTTCGGCGCGTCGATCCTCAATACGGCGAGATCTTTATCGGGCGCGACGCCGACGCGCCGCGCCTTCCAATTGGAATGATCCGCCAACGTGACCTGAGCCGCGTCGGCGTTCTGGATGACGTGAAAGTTGGTGACGATGTCGCCGTTCTCGTCCCAGATCAACCCGGAGCCCATGCCTTCGGGAATCTGCTGCTGGTTCAACGAGAAGAAGTCGCGCTGAACCGCCATGGTGGTGATGTGGACGACGGACGGGGAGGCCTGACGGAAAAGCGCGATCACCGCTTTCTCGCCGGCGGCTAGCTCGCCGCGCGGCGCGACCTGCCCCGGCGCCGCCGAAGGATCGGTGAGCGCCGCGCCGCGCGCCGCGAGCTGCCAGACCAAAAGCGCGCCCAACGCCAGGCCGGCGAGCGCGAATATAAACGTCCTCGACTTGGGTGACGCGGCGATGCGATTTGATATGGCCACAAAATTCTCCGGCGCTGATCTTGCCCTGGTCGGCCTTATCGCTCAACTCGAACCGGCGGTTTAGTGCGGGAAGGCGGCGCGGCCCTCGCGCTCGTAGCCCTTGTCGGACTCCGCCGGCTCCAGCGCCAGCATCAAGGCCTGGTCCACCGTTTCCAGGAATTCAAAGCGCATCCCTTCGCGCCCCGTAGGAGAGATTTCCTCCAGGTCCTTGCCGTTCAGTTTGGGCAGCAACACGAACAAAATTCCCGCGCGCTTGGCCGCGAGCACTTTTTCTTTGATGCCGCCCACCGGCAAAACGAGCCCGCGAAGACTGATCTCGCCGGTCATCGCGACGTCGTTTCTGACCCGGCGGCCGGTCAAGAGAGAAACCAGAGCGACGAAGAGCGTCACGCCCGCGCTCGGGCCGTCCTTGGGAATCGCCCCGGCGGGAATGTGGATGTGTATGTCCTGCTTTCTGAAGATTTCGGGATTCAAGCCGAGCATCTCAGCCCGCGACTTGACGAGGCTCAGCGCCGCCTGGGCGCTTTCCTTCATCACGTCGCCGAGCTGGCCGGTGAGTATCAGCTTGCCCTCGCCCGGCATCTTCGTCGCCTCGATGAAGAGAATGTCTCCGCCCACCGGAGTCCACGCCAGGCCGGTCGCGACGCCCGGCAAGCTCGTGCGCAGAGCGACCTCGTTGTAAAATTTCGCCGGACCGAGATAAGACGCCACCGAACCGGCGTCGATCGTGACGTTCTCCGCCGCGCCTTCGGCGAGACGAACCGCCACGCCCCGGCAGATCGAGGCGATCTCGCGCTCAAGTTGCCGCACGCCCGCTTCGCGCGTGTAGGCGCGAATCACCTCCCGCAAAGCCTCGTCGGTCAAGTTCAACTGATCCGGCCGCAACCCGGTGGCTTTGAGTTGCCGCGGCACGAGATAGCGGCGCGCGATCATCAGCTTGTCTTCTTCCGCGTAGCCCGGCAGCTCGATCACTTCCATCCGGTCGCGGAGCGGGCTCGGAATCGCGTCGAGAACGTTTGCCGTCGTGATGAAAAAGACCTGGCTCAGATCGAACGGCACGTCTAGATAATGATCCTGGAAGGTCGCGTTTTGCTCGGGATCGAGCACCTCGAGCAACGCCGCGCTCGGGTCGCCGTGGAAGCTGGCGCTCAACTTGTCGATTTCGTCCAGCATGAAAACCGGATTCTTGCTGCCCGCTCTGCGGATGCCCTGGACGATCCGGCCGGGCAGGGCGCCGATGTAAGTGCGCCGGTGGCCGCGGATCTCGGCTTCGTCGTGCACTCCGCCCAGGCTCTGGCGCACGAACTTGCGGTTGGTGGCGCGCGCGACGCTTTGTCCGAGAGAAGTTTTGCCGACGCCCGGCGGGCCGACGAAGCAAAAGATCGGGCTTTTCCCCGTGGGGTTGAGTTTTCGAATCGCGAGGAATTCGAGAATGCGTTTCTTCACTTTCTCCAGATCGTAATGATCCTCATCCAGCACCTCGCGCGCCTTGGGCAGATCGATCTGCTCTTTGGTCGCAACGCTCCACGGCAACTCGACGAGCCAGTCGACGTAGGTTCGGACCATCGAGTACTCCGCCGCGCCTTCCGGCATGCGCTCCATCCGGGAAACTTCCTTGAGCGCCTCCTTTTCCACCTCCGGCGGCATCTTGGCTTCTTTGATCTTTTTTCTAAGCTCGGCGATTTCCGCGCTCTTGGGATTGGATTCGTCCTCGCCCAATTCCTTTTGAATCGCCTTCAGTTGCTCGCGCAGGATGTAGTCGCGCTGCGCCTTGTCCATCGCGCCTTTCGCCTCGGTGCCGATCTTTTTCGTCAGCTCCAGGATCTCGATCTGGTGCGCCAGCTTGTCGGAGACTTTCCCAGCGCGCTCCTCGATTTCGGCGGTTTCCAATATTTCCTGTTTTTCCGCCACCGGGAGGTCGAGCGAGGAGGCGATGAAGTCGATCAGCGCCGGCGCGTCGTCGAGACTTTGCAGCGTCAACGATAAATTCGGAATCGGCTCCGGCAGCAGCGACCACGCCCGGTTCGCTTCCTGGCGCAGGTGGCGTATGCGCGCTTCGAACTCTTTGGTGGCCGGCACAGGCTCGGCGAAGAACAGAACCCGCGCGACCAGAAACGGCTCGGTCTGGATGAAATCGAGAATCTTGAAACGCTGCCGGCCCTGGACGAGAATCTGGCGCTGGCCGTCGGGCAGGCTGGCCATGCGCAAAATATCGGCGACCGTGCCGACGTCGTACAGATCCTTGGGCTGGGGGGCGTCCACTTTGGGATCGCGCTGAGCGACGATTCCGATCGGCATCTCTTGACGAACCGCCTCCTCGACGCCCTTGGCGCTCGCGGGCCGAGCCGCGGTCAACGGCGCGATCGTCGAAGGAAAGATCACGGTATTGCGCAGGGGGAGAATAATCAGAGCGTCCGTCGGCAGCGCGCCGGGCCGTTTTTGCTTTTGCTCCTTGGCTTCCGACGGAGCGGCCTCGCGCGCGGCGTTCTTGTCGGTGTTTTCTTTGGCCATCAGCTCTTCCTTAGTTGAACGAACAATAATCCTTCGCGCCGGCGCACCTCTCCTAGCGAGAGTGAAATGCCCGGCGGCAACTGCAAGCGCCGCTCAAACCGTCCACAGGGTATTTCGAGCACTTTAAGCTCTCCGTCCGAAAAACACTCGGGCAGCGGACGGTGTCCGGAAACGATCAAAGCGCCGCCTTCCAGGCGTAATTCGATTCGATCGGCGGCGACTCCCGGCAGGGCGAAAATCACCCATAGGTCCTCGTCGGTCTCTACGACGTTCACCGCCGGCGACCAGCGCGCTCTTTGATCGACGGACGCTTGCAGTCCGCCCAGCGCGGCCTGCAAAAAACTCCGTTGGATACGTTCCGCCTGTTCCAACAACTCGCTCGCCTGCCGCCACATCCACGGGTCCCATACCATATTTTACACCTCCGCAATCTTTAAGAAGCTAGGTCGCGATGTCCACCTTGTCAAGGCAGCCGCCGGATCTTGACAGCATGCCGGACCGTGATTAACTTTTTTGCAGATAAAAAAATAAGAAAAGGGAGGGATTAACTATGGATCTCGTAAGATGGGAACCTTTTGAAGGTTTGCCCAGCATTCAGTCCAGGATCAACGACCTCTTCGAGGACACCCTCGGCTCGCGGCTCACGCGTGCCGCCGCCAACGGCGCCGTCTGGTATCCTCCGGTGGACATCCTAGAAAGCAAGGAGGCGTATCTGATCCGCGCCGAGCTGCCGGGGATGAAGAAAGAGGATTTCAATGTGGAGGTCAAGGAGGGCACGTTGACCTTGAGCGGAGAAAGGAAAGTCGAAGAGCCCGTTAACGGCGTTGAGTACCACCGGGTGGAGCGGCTGGCGGGAAAATTCACCCGCTCCTTCTACTTGCCGCAGACCGTAAAACAGGACGCGATCAAGGCGACCTACCGGGACGGCATCCTGGAAGTCTATGTCCCGAAAGCCGAAGAGGCCAAGCCGAAGCAGATCACCGTCAGCGTGAACTGATTCGCCGACGCTTGGGTTCCAAGGGGGGAGAGAAGAAATTCTCTCCCCCCTTTTTTTTATAAAAAAAGGGCGTCGGGAATTTCCCGGCGCCCTCGTATCATCATTCTCAAAATCTTTTTCCCACCGGTCAACTGATGCAACCGCCCGCCCGGGGGTTTCTCGAAGGGCCGATGCGTGGGGACGAGGAGCCTCAGGCGTACTTCGGAGTTACTATGAAGACCGCTCGTGCCGGCGTAACACGGACGTATCGCATCGGCCCGGAGAGAGACTCACGGACGGGCGGTTGCAGACGGCCTGCCTAGTAATCCTCCTCGCCGTGCGAATGCGACGCCTCTTTTTTCTTCTCCGGCTTCTCCGCGATCATCGCCTCGGTTGTAATCATCAAGCCTGCAACCGAAGCCGCGTTCTGTAGCGCGGTGCGGACCACCTTCGTGGGATCCACAATGCCGGCTTTGACCAAGTCCTCGAACTCTTCTTTCGCCGCGTTGAAGCCGAATGCGCCTTTGCCGTTTCTGATTTTGTCCAGGACGACACCACCGTCGGCGCCGGCGTTTTGGGCGATCCAGCGCGCCGGTTCCTCCAGCGCCTTTTGAATAATCCGCACGCCGACTTTCTCGTCATCGCTCACGCGGAGATTTCCGAGATTAGCGGACGCGCGCACCAGAGCCACTCCTCCGCCCGGCACGATCCCTTCTTCCACCGCGGCGCGGGTGGCATGAAGCGCATCCTCGACGCGCGCCTTCTTTTCCTTCATCTCCACTTCGGTGGCCGCGCCGACCTTGACCACGGCGACGCCGCCGGCAAGCTTGGCGAGACGCTCCTGGAGCTTCTCTTTATCGTAGTCCGACGTAGTCTCCTCGATCTGCGCGCGGATCTGATTGATCCGGGCCTCGATGGCGGATTTTTTCCCCGCGCCTTCGACGATCGTCGTGTTGTCCTTATCGACGATGATCCGCTTGGCGCGGCCAAGGTCTTTCAGTGTGATGTTTTCCAGCTTGATGCCAAGCTCCTCGGCGATCAGCCGGCCGTCGGTCAGGATCGCGATATCTTCCAACATCGCTTTGCGCCGGTCGCCGAATCCGGGCGCCTTCACCGCCACGGTCTTCAGCGTGCCACGAATCTTGTTCACCACCAAGGTCGCCAGCGCCTCGCCTTCAAGGTCTTCGGCGATAATCAACAGCGGCTTGCCGGTCTTGGCGACGTTTTCCAGCACCGGCAACAGATCCTTCATACTGGAGATCTTCTTTTCGTTGATCAGGATGTAACAATCCTCATAGACGCACTCCATGCGCTCGGGATCGGTGACGAAATAAGGCGAGAGGTAGCCGCGATCGAAGCGCATTCCCTCGACCAGATCCAGCGTGGTTTCCAGCCCCTTGGCCTCTTCGACGGTGATGACTCCTTCTTTGCCGACCTTATCCATCGCCTCGGCGAGGATGTCGCCGATGGTCTTGTCGTTGTTGGCGGAGATGGTTCCGACCTGGGCGATCTCATCGCGGTCACGCGTGGGCTTGGATTGGGCTTTGAGTTCCTCGACAACCTTTGCTACCGCCTTATCGATGCCCCGCTTGATCGCCATCGGATCGTGACCCGCGGCGACCATCTTGAGACCTTCGCTGAAAATCGCCCTGGACAAGACCGTCGCAGTGGTCGTGCCGTCGCCGGCGATATCGGAGGTCTTGCTCGCCACCTCCTTGACCATCTGCGCGCCCATATTTTCGAACTTGTCCTCGAGCTGAATCTCTTTCGCCACCGTGACACCATCCTTGGTGATGGTGGGGGCGCCCCAGGACTTTTCCAGAACGACGTTGCGTCCTTTAGGACCGAGCGTTACGGTCACCGTATCAGCCAAAATATTTACCCCGCGAAGAACCTTGCTCCTCGCGTCCTCGCTGAATTTTACTTCCTTTGCAGCCATATCCCCCTCCTTATTCGACAATTCCTAAAATGTCCTCTTCGCGCATGATGAGATGTTCCTCGCCGTTGAGCTTGATCTCCGTACCGGAATACTTTCCGAACAGGATCTTGTCGCCGGCTTTCACGTCCAATGGGATCACCTTGCCGTCTTCATGCTTCCCGGCGCCTACGGCCACGACGCGGCCCTCCTGGGGTTTTTCCTTGGCGGTGTCCGGAATAATGATGCCGCCTTTGGTCTTTTCCTCTTCTTCGATTCTCTTGACGATAACCCTGTCATGCAGGGGACGAACCTTGAGTGCCATACGAAACCTCCTCTATAAAACGTGAATTTATAATGGACGGAGCCGTGGATTGGATGCAAATATAAGCTCGCATCCGCAAACGTCAAGGGTCCGGCACAAATTTTTTCGTCTCTTTACTTGCCAGACGGGTTATAGGGCGGGCTGGCCAGGCTTCTGACGTATGCGATAACATCGCGGATTTGCTTTTCCCTCAGTTGGTTGCCCCAAGCCGGCATAAACGGCGATTTTCCGACCCCCTGGCCGCCCTTTGAGATGATCTCGAACAGGAACTTGTCCGGGAGCTGGTTCATCGCAGCCCCGTCGGTATGGTTGGTCGGCTTGACCGGCAGGGATACCGCCGCCTGACCGTTCCCTTTCCCGCTCTCTCCATGACAACCGGAACAATAAGTGATGTAGTGTTTCTTGCCCTCGGCCTTGTCCTGGGCCGCCGCGGTTTGCGCCAGGATCAAAAGCAACGTCACCGTTCCGCCCAAAGCCAATCGATGTTCCATTACCCTCCTCCGTATTTTTCCGCCTCTAAAACAATTTCACTTATCAGATCGCGGAGAAAAGCGGTAGCGCCCGGTACACTTTATGGCCAAACGGTGGTAAGGGTCCAAAAAGGAGGGGTTATGGCGAGCGCAACCAGGATCAAGATCTGGGGCAGACG
This sequence comes from Candidatus Binatia bacterium, assembly GCA_036504975.1. NCBI lineage: Bacteria > Candidatus Binatota > Binatia (SeqCode) > Binatia bacterium. The sequence continues at coordinate 31,803 of DASXUF010000129.1, forward strand.
AGACTCATCGAACGTGCAAAAGGTCGTCTGGTGCTGCGATGAGCTGGGCGTGGACTTCGACCGCGTGGACCTCGGCGGCAAATTCGGCGGCAACAAAGAGAAGCCCTATCTCGATATGAACCCAAACGGCCTCGTGCCGACGATCGATGACGGCGGCTTTATCCTGTGGGAATCGAACACGATCGTCCGCTATCTCACCGAAAAATACGGCGGCGGAAAACTGCTTCCGCCGAGTCCGGAAGGACGCGCGAACGCCAGCCGCTGGATGGATTGGCAGTTGAGCACGATGAATCCGGCCATCGTGCCGCTTTTTTGGGGAATTGTCCGCACGCCGGAAGAAAAGCGTGACCGCGCGGCGCTCGCAACCGCGCTGGAGAGAACCACGAATGCGTGGAAGATCGTCGACGATCAGTTGGCGAAGACCCCTTACCTCGCCGGCAATGATTTTACCATCGGCGATATCCCGCTGGCCGTTTGGGCCTACCGCTGGTTCAAACTGCCGATCGAGCGCCCCGCGCTGAAGCACCTAAGCGCTTGGTACGATCGCCTCTGCCAGCGTCCGCCGTATCAGACCCACATCATGATTCCGATGACGTAGCCGCCAACCCCGCCACTATTTATCACTTAGAATTATCGGCAAGCCGCTCTTGTCACCCAGGACAATGATCTTTGCGTTCGGGCTCTTGGAAAGCTCGCTCGCCACTTCGATCGCCTTCCATTTGAGCAACTGCTCGCTGATACCCCTCGATACGATGGCCTGGAAATCGGCGATTCCTTGGCCTTCGATGCGCTTTCTTTCGGCTTCCTGCTTTTCCTTGTCAAGAACGAATCTCATCCTCTGAGACTGCTGTTCCGCCTGTAACTTTTCCTGGATCGACTGGGTCAAAAGCTGCGGGAGCTGCACCGCCCTGAGAAGCACCTGCTCCGCTTCGATGCCCCGGGGAGTGATAAGCAGCTCGATGTGTTTGAACATGTTCTTGGCCACCATCTCGCGCGAGGCCGAATAGAGGAACTTCGCCTCGTACTCGGCCGTAACGTCGCGGATGACGGAGCGGAGCTGCGGATCGATAACGACGAATTCATAATTTCTCCCAACCGTCTTATAGACTCTGGGCGCCTCTTCCGGTTTGAGGCGAAAGAGCAAAGACACGTCCAGGTTGACGATGAGTCCCTCCGACGTTGGAACCGCGGCCGACTCCTTCATTTCCCGGGTCTGGACGCTGAATTTTATTACCCGAGTGAAGGGAAAAACGAAGTTGATCCCCGGGTGCAGCGGCTGGTCGGAGACTTTACCGAAGAAATCCTTGACTCCGACATGCCCCGCGGGCACAACGGTTGTCGTCAGATACAATAAGAGAAGGATTCCAGCCGCGATCGCAGCCGCCTTCACCGATACAATACGCTCCATGCCTGCGCCCTCCTTGCCGTCTTCCGGGCGACGGAAAATGCCGCGATGCTGCCACATAAATTGTAGCGCGTTCTTATCGCAGCGGGAGGAAAATGTCTATGTTTTTTTTAACTTTCGGATAGACGGCCGATTGCGGAATTGTTTGAGCGAAATCGGGGATTAATCAGGCGGCAAAGAATTTAGGGGCCAGCTCAACTCTGCCGAAGGCGCGAACGTTTGGTGGATTTCCACCGGAAAATTTGCCCACACACGTGTGCATTTCAACCAGAAGAGAACTGAAGTGAGATCAGCGGGGTTTGGCGGTCTGGCATTGATCGATTGCCCATGATAATTTGTTGCCACAACGAGTAACCTCATGAAACACAAGTTGACGATGGTCTACTGGAGAGGGGACAAGTTCTGGCTCGGCAAGTTGATGGAGCATCCTGAAATCATGACGCAAGGAGAAACCGTGGAGGAACTTGAAGAGAACATCAAAAATGCCTACCGCTCCATCGTTATGGATGAACTAGAAGGGTAGAATGCGCTGGTGGGTTACATCTTCGAGTGGGACCCGGAAAAGGCGGAAGCGAATCTCAGCAAGCACGGCGTTTCATTCGTAGAGGCTGTTACGGCATTTGGAGATCCCTTGTCAATGAATATGCCAGATCCGGACCATTCAGAGGGCAACAACGGTTCATCGCGCTCGGCATGTCGGACCGTTATCGCCTGCTGGTCGTTTCCTACACCGAAAGGCCACCGCGAACGCGAATAATCAGTGCTCGGCTGGCAACTCGACATGAACGAAAGCAATATGAAGAAGAGTAAAGGGAAAGCCCGGCCGCTTGGGGCTGACGAAGACACAATGCGGCCCGAGTACGATTTTTCTAAGGCGGTCCGCGGCGTCACCGCGGCACGGTACGCGGAAGGCACCAACGTTGTTCTTCTCGACCCGGATGTCGCCCAAATCTTTCCTAACGCTCGTGCGGTGAACGAGGCGTTGCGCACGATCGCTCGCCTGACGCGTACGGCATCGAGACAGCGGCCCCGCAAGCGTACGGCATAACCATTGGGTTGAGAAGGACGCGGCGGATCGCGCCTCTACCCAAAGCCTTGGAGAGAACAAAACCTGCCGACAGACTGCCTTCTGCCTACTTGCCTTCAACAAGCCGTAAGGCGGCCACTTCAATTTTCTCTACGCTCGGCACCATGGCTTCGACCAGCGGGCCGCTGTGGGGTGGAGGAATAAAAGCACCGCCGACGCGGATCACCGGCGCTTTTAAGTCGGAAAAAAGATTTTCCTGGATCGTCCCCGCGAGTTCGGCCGTGAGACCGCTGGTTGACAATATTTATGGAAATGAGAGATATCTGCGGCTTAGTGCTAACTTTCTCCGTGCACACGCCTCCAGTGGGATCGGCAACTCGTCCCGCACCACATTTAGCTGCCTTAGGAGAAGCGGATCTCATCAGGAGAAGCTAGTCATCTGTAGAAAGGACTGGTACAATTGCTCAACTGACTTCATGGATGATCGCCCAATCGCGGGTCATTGCCAAAGGCAAGCGTATTCGCGATGTCCGACGCCTGGTGGAGACGTATGGTGGAAAATCGTCGAAGTGGGTGAAGAAGAGTAGCCCCCGTTTCGATATGGGCGATCACCAGTACGAGTATCATTGGTATGAACACCCCGGTATTGGCCGGGTTGAACTGAAACGGAGACAGGTACAATCCCGATGACTGTCAAGCTACGCCGAAAGTACGCGCGATATCCGGACCTGACCACCGGGCTGCCGTATGTCGTGATTGGAATTGAAGCTAATGATTTCCGCATTTTGAACGATCAAGGCCGCCCGTATCTCTATCCTTCGCGCCTCTTTGAGATTATCGACCCCGACAAACCCGAGGATTGGGTCACAGAAAGAGGCGAAGAAGGCGAGCGATACGCCTATCCGCCGCCGCTGAACGTCAGTGGATTTTTTGAGGATTTCTTCGATGCCAAACCAAAGGCGGTAGCCACGTTTTGGCGGATCGTCAACCAGCGTCTTGCCAGCGCGACCAGACCAAGACAACGCGCGGCGTCTAACACCTAGCCCGGACTATTCACCGCCGAGGCGCGGAGGACGCGTCCTTCGACGAAGCTCAGGATGCGCGGCTATGAAGAATTCCGTTCGTGGTGATCCCTCGACAAGCTCGGGACTAAAGGCGCGGTCGAGGGAGCCTGCCCTGAGCGAAGCCGAAGGGTCGAACCATGCGAACTCTGCGGTGAGTACGCCCTCCGACATTCTGTGGTGATTTGTCCTCCTACCATGAATAAAACGCAGCGCCGACGCGGATGACCGGCGCTTTCAGGTCGGAAAAAAAATTTTCCTGAATCGTCGCCGCCAGTTCGGCCGTGAACCCGCCGTTTGACAAGATTTCTCCAAATGAGGGATATTGCGCGCAGTTCCGGTTTTGTAAGGCCATTAAGCTGTTCGAAGTGGAAGCACGGACATGGCGTACTATATTGACCTGTTCTCGCCCGAAACGCACGAAGCATTCACGCGCTCTGGCCGTGATATCTCTGGGTTCCGCCTTCGTCACAAAGGAATGGCGGATCGGATCAAGCCCGGCGACGTGTTCGTGTGCTACCTCACACGCCTGTCTCGCTGGTTTGGGCTGCTGGAAGTCATCGACGGTCCCTTCATTGACGACACTCCAATCTTCGTACCAGACAATGACCCGTTCGTCGTCCGCTTTCGTGTCCGACCATCAGTGTGGCTAGAGATCGAAAAGGCCATGCCGATTCACGACGACGCGATCTGGAATGGTCTCTCTTTCACCCGTGGCCTAGAGAAGGGCTCTATCGCATGGACTGGAAAGGTTCGCGGAAGCCTTGTGCGTCTTGACGACCGGGACGGTAAGTTCCTCGCTGAAAAACTGCGCGCCCAGACGGTCGAGGGTAGGGCGTACCCGCTCGATGAACAGGACATCAAGAAACTTACCACTCACACTGTCACCCGCCCTGATAAGGTTGTCGCCGTCTCGGTTCCAGACGATGCTGCCGGCGTCGAGGAGGCGCAGCCGGCTCAAGAAACAGAAGGCCGCGAGTCAATTCGTATTCAAGCCTTGATTGCCCAAATTGGTGCACGAATGGGTATGTCTATATGGATACCTCGGGCTGATCGTGGTGCCGTGCTTAAAGAGTGGAAGAGTAACGGGCAGAATCTTCTCGACCGACTTCCTCTCAATTACGACGACACTACCCTGCGGACGATCGAACAGATCGACGTGCTATGGCTTCGTGGTCGGTCAATCATTCGCGCCTTTGAGGTCGAGCACACAACCTCGGTGTACTCCGGCATCCTACGCATGGCTGATCTCCTCGCGCTTCAGCCGAACATGAACATCCGGCTTCATATCGTCGCTCCCGCTGCTAAGCGCGAGAAGGTGTTTCAAGAGATACGGCGCCCTGTGTTCTCCCTGCTGGAGAAAGGCCCGCTCGCGGAAAGTTGCACCTATCTTTCATACGATAGCCTACGGGAACTTGCTGCACAGAAGCACCTTCCACATCTTTCGGACACTGTGCTGGACGAGTACGCCGAGGAAGTAGAGTAAAAACAATCCAAAAACAAAAAGAAGCGGAGATGAAAGAGAAAGCCAAGGGAGCAGTCAAGGATCTCTGATCTGAAAAGTGGATTGAAGAGCTGTCTGCGATAGGCCGCCGACGACGACTCTGCCTAGCGCAGCTCACTTGATAGTTAGCTGACGAAAGGTATTCAGACAATTGGATTGGGCCACCATCCTCACCACCATTCTCGCGATCCTCAAGTTCACTGGCATTGGTTTGTCGATGGCGTTCGGCGTCTTGGCGCTCCTGACAAAATACAGAGACGATGACGGCAATATCACTCGATGGGGGCGCTTTGCGCTTATCGGGGTGTTCGCCTCCGGACTTTCATCGGCTGCAGCACAATCTGTCGAGTTGATTCTTTCAAACAAGGCGCGCCGCGACGCAGAACACCGGACACAACTCGAACTCGAAGCCAACACTCGGCTACTCACGCAAATCAATCGCGGGCTGAATCCCCTGTCTGACGTACGGGCTAGCTTCTGGCTGCGAGTGTCGCTAGAACACCCCGAATTGCGCGGCTTCGTCAAGCGATTCGTTACGTCCGTCAATCCACTGATCGCCCGCTGGGAATCGGACGCATCTTCGCGAGGCGACGCCCTCGCATACCCGAGTTCCAAGGACATGAACGGCAAGGTCCTTACGGTTAATGTGCGCCAGGACTCCCCGCTGTTCCCCCAGGAGGGCAGTGAACGTTTTGCCTATACGGTCTTCGAGAATACTACCATTACGATGCGCTTCTACCGCACGCCTATCGAGATACGCCAGTTTCCGCATTATGGTGCCATCGAGCCGAGCCGCAGCGTCAGGGATCCCGATATCGAGATGTATTTTGAGCAGGATGATGCGAGCCCATGGGACATCAACCTGGAATATGAGCCAGCGACCGGCACATTCCGAGTGCGAGGCAGCAGCATTTTTAGCGACCCCAATTACTGGCGGAGTTCCGGGGAGATCGTTTCACTTCTCGATCTGGCAGGTGCACAGGTGTTCATCACCGCGGGACACACACTGGTCTCTTTTGAGGAACGAGAGAAGCGTGTTCATCCAGAAGTCGACTCAGTTGTCCTGGACGTCGGATCTCGCAAGGGCTTGAGGTTCCGTGGGGCGAGACTCATCGCGCATAAAGACCCGGTCGATGGGCAGACGATTTACGAGTACCGTTTCCCTAAGAGCTTCGAGGCGGCGGTAGCTGAGTTGCAGTAGTCGAGGGACGAACACAGTCCCTCTGTTCGAAAGAGAGAACAAAACCTGACGACAGACTGCCTTCTGCCTACTTCCCTCCAACCAACCGCAACGCCGACGTTTCAATTCGCTCCACGTTCGGCACCATCGCTTCGACGAGCGGACCGCTGTGAGGCGGTGGAATAAACGCAGCGCCGACGCGGATGACCGGCGCTTTTAAATCGGAAAAAAGATTTTCTTGAATCGTCGCCGCAAGCTCGGCCGTGAGTCCACCGACGATCGGTCCTTCATCGACGATTATGGCTCGCTTGGTCTTGGCGACGGATTTTAAAATGGTTTCCTTGTCCAGCGGCGCCAGCGAGCGCAGGTCGATGATCTCGGCGGCGATGCCTTTTTCTTTGAGCCTCTCGGCCGCCTCATCCACTTTGAGGACCATGCCGCCGCAGGTAACGATCGTCAAATCTTTTCCCTCGCGGCGCACGCTGGCCAGGCCTATCGGCACGGTGTAGTCACCGTCGGGCACGGGCCCTTTAACGCCGTATAGATGGTGGCTTTCGAAGCAGAGGACGGGGTTGGGATCACGGATCGCCGATAATAAGAGCCCTTTAGCGTCCGCGGGAGTCGCCGGGACGATGATTTTGAGCCCCGGAAATGGAATAAACGCGCCGTGATTGCAGCTCGAATGGCTCGGACCGCCACCCGGCCGCGTGCCGAATTTGTTCCGGATCACGATCGGCACGGAAATCCGTCCGCCGGTCATGTAGTGGTAGCGCGCGGCGTGGGTGACGAGCTGGTCCATGCAGAGCGGCAAAAGATCGCAGAACTGGATCTCGACGACCGGCCGCATGCCGTTGATTGCGGCGCCGACGGCGAGGCCGACGAGCGCGGCCTCGGAAATCGGCGTGTCGCGCACGCGCTCGGCGCCGAACTCCTGGAGCAACCCGCGCGTCACGCCGTACGCGCCGCCAAAGAGCGCCACGTCTTCGCCCATCACGAAGACGCGCTGGTCGCGCGCCATCTCGTATCTCAGCGTCTCGCGCAGCGCCTCCTGAATACGCATCTCTTTAACGGTCCCGCTAAGCGCAACTGCTTCCATAGTCTTGTCGAACATCAACCTCAATCGAGAAAAAACCAGCGTGCAGACCGAGGGGCGAGCCCCGGAGGCCGAGGGCACAGGAGACTAGAGTCGCCACGACTCGTTAGGTGCTTGGCCATATGCTTGCAGTTCTTCTCGACGTTCGATCCAAACCAATCGTTTGCAGGCCGCCTCAAGGCACGATCTATTGCCCTCGGCCGGAGGGGCTTGCCCTGAGGTTTGCGGAATCCAATTCCGGTTCAGCGAACACGCTCTCGATCTCAACTTCTTTCGGCGGCAGCGGCGACGCTTGGGCTTTGGCGGAGACTTCCTCCAACTCGGCATAGACCGACCCGCTGATCTTCTCGAATTCGGCTTCGCTTAAGTTTCCTTCCGCGATCAACTTTTCTTTGAACCGGCGGATCGGGCAGCGCTCTTTCCACCGGTCGATCTCCTCCCGCGCGCGGTAGCCGGTCCCCGGATCGCCGCCGAAATGGCCGTCCCATCTATAAGTGAGACACTCGAGCAGCGTCGCCCCTTCGCCCCCGCGCGCCTTATCCGCCGCCTTCAGCGTCTCATGGTAGACCAGCTCGACGTCGTTGCCGTCGATCACCTTGCCTTCGAAACCGTAACCCGCCGCACGTTCGGCGAGATGCTTGACCGCGACGCTTTTCTCCAGGCTTACGGTCATGGCGTACAGATTGTTTTCGATTACATAGATGACGGGAAGCTTCCACAGGCCGGCGAAGTTCATCGCCTCGTGCACCACGCCTTGATTCATGGCGCCATCGCCCATGAAGCTCACGGCGACTTCCCGGCTGCCCCTGATCTTCGCCGCCAGAGCGGCGCCGGTCGCGAACGGCACCGTCGCGCCGACAGTTCCCGTATTGCCCAAAAAACCAAACGAAAGGTCGCCCATGTGCATCTTGCCACCGCGGCCTTTGGAGTAGCCGTCGAGGCGCCCTATGCATTCGCAGAGGAGCCGGTAAAGATCCGCGCCCTTGGCCACGAGATGCCCGGTTCCCCGGTGGTAGCTCGCGATAAGGTCTTTGGGCACCAGGGCGGAGCAGACGCCGACGGCGATCGCCTCCTGGCCACGGTAGGAGTGCGGGCTGCCGAACATGACTTTATTCTGGTAAAGCTCGTTCAGCTTTTCTTCGAAGGCGCGCACCTTGAGCATCGCGCCGAGCATCTCTTTTCGCTTGGATAGGTCGAGCATAAGAAATCTCCGGCCGGCGGACACGGCCGCTACGCCGTTATGTTACTTCTTAGTTTCTCGTTGGATCGGTTGTCAAGCCGCGTCAGCGCGGCATGGAAGGTTCAAAAGCAAAACGCCCATGACCTGAATCACGGGAGCGGCGGCGGTATCGTCAGACCGGTTTGTCGGATTTCTCGCGAAGTTTTTTGAGCAGGTCGTCGAGCGACGCGGTGGCGAGAATGCGCTTGAACTGAGCGTGGAAGTTGCTGACGAGGCTGATGTTGTCCACGACCACGTCGTAGACTTTCCAATCGCCTTGCGTGAGGTGGAGCCGGTAGTTGACGGAGAGCGGATCTCCCTTCCGCGCCACGACCTGGGTGTCGACCTGAGCCAGATTTTGATTCACGCGCTCGCGCAGATAGACGACCTTTTCACCGCGGTAGGAGGCGAGGGTGTTCATGTACGAGCTTTCAACGAAAGCGGTAAAAGCGCCGATAAACTCGCTCTGTCTTCCGTCCAGGCTCTTCCATCGGTCGCCCAGAGATCTCCTGGCCATTTCAGCGAAGTCGAAGCTCGGCAAAATAATTTCGCGGATTGTCTGTGCCGCCTCGTTTTTGTTGGCGCCTGCCTTGGCGCTGACGTCCTGGAGCACCTCGGAAACGCGCTCGATGACATTCTTGATCCGGTCCATCGGCTGTTCGGCGAAAGCAAGCCGCGGATAAGCCAACCACAACACCGTCAACGTTATCAGCGCCCAACTGAAAAGCTTCCGGTCTCTAATCATCCGCCTCTCCTTAGACGATTGTGCGGGCAAAGACTAGAAGCAAGCGAAGGGCCAGCGGCAGTTTTCTGAAAAAAGGCTTGTGTTTATTAGACTTTTCCTAAATAAAGAAACGGCTTTCGAGTATAAATTGTCACAAACGGTGGCACTTGGCCAAAAAAGGTCAATGGCGCCGTCGAGAATTACTTGACGAAGAATCTAAGCGATTGGTTGGTGAAGGCGACCAGCGGGCCCCAGTAAATTCCAAACAGCAGAGTCATGGCGGAGAGCAGGCCGAGCATGACCGCGGCGCCCGCGTTCATCTGGACCTCGCCGTCCGCCGGCTCGGGGAAGTCGAGGAACATGACCTTGACGACGCGGGCGTAGTAATAGAGCGAAATGACGCTGTTGACGACGGCGACGACGGCCAGCAGATAAAACTCTTGCTTGATCACCGCGGCAAAGAGAAAAAACTTGCCGATAAAACCGGCGAGCGGAGGAAGACCGGTGAGAGAAAAAAGAAAGATCGCCATCGCGACCGCCGGGACGGCGGCGCCGCGCCAGGCGAGGCCGCGGTAGACGTCGATGTCCTCCTTACCCGTCGCGTTGGCGACGACCACGACCACGAGGAAGGCGCCGAGATTCATGATGAGGTAAACGACGATATAAAACAGCACCGCCTGGAGACCTTCGTTGTTGAGCACGACCAGTCCCATCAGAATGTAGCCGGCGTGCGCGATCCCCGAGTAGGCGAGCATGCGCTTGACGTTTTGCTGATTCAAAGCCGAGAGATTCCCCAAGGTCATCGTCACCATGCTCACCACGAGCAAAAATTGCGGCCACTCGACGCCGGAGATAAACTGCCAATCGCCGCCGGCGGCCGGATGCGACAACGCCGGAAAAAAGAAACGGACGAGAATCGCGACGCCCGCCGCGTTGGAGCCGACCGAGAGAAAGGCGGTGACCGGCGTCGGCGCGCCCTGGTAGACGTCCGGCGACCACATGTGGAACGGCACGAAAACGATCTTGTAGCCGAACCCCGCGAGGATGAAGACCAGCGCGATGAAAAGAGCGAGCCGGTTCGGCTGTCCTAGAACGAGCGCCTGATTAATCTGCGCGTAGTCGAGGCTCCCGGTCATGCCGAAGATCCAGCTCATGCCGTAGATCATGGCGCCCGATGCGACGCCGCCGTAGATCAGATATTTGAGCGCCGCTTCGCTAGAGCGCCGGTTGCGGGGCAAAAACCCCGTCAAAATATAGGAGGTGATGCTCACGAATTCCAGCGAGAGGTAAGCCATCAGCAAGTTAGTCGAGGAAGCCATGAAAAACATCCCGAGCGTGGAGCTGAGCAGGATCGCAAGGTATTCCCCCTGGTGCACCTGTTCGATCTCGCGGCTGGCTGAGGACATCCAGATAACCAAAATCGTGGCGGCGAGCGCGACCAGCTTGAAGAAGAGGCTGAAATTATCCAGAACCATCATGCGGTGGAAGAGCCAGCCGCCGGAGGCGCCGTAGAGCTTCCACGTGAACCAGAGCGACACACCACACCCTGCGAAAGCCAGCAGAGCGGGAACTTTCTTATTCTTCAGGACAAGGTCCAGTAAGATAACGAGAAGAATCGTGCCGGTAAGAATCGCCTCCGGATAGAAATAGTCGAGACTTTCGAGATTTCCGAGGTCCATGGGAATTTAGCTGAGATGCGGGATGACGATTTGATTGAGCTGGTCCAGCGAGGCGCGCAATAGATCGAGAACCACGCTCGGATAAACCCCGACGATAATCACGATGATTCCGAGCGGGATCATGGTAAAAAGCTCCCGGCCGGTGATCTCCGGCAGCATCTTGTACTTCTCGTCGGCCGCGCCGAGAAAGACGCGCTGGATCGTCCAGAGGAGATATCCCGCGGTCAGGATCACGCCGGTCGCCGCGAACACGGTGAGGATGGTATATTTCTGCCACGATCCGAGCAACACCAGCACTTCCGAGATGAATCCCGAAAGGCCGGGCAATCCCATCGACGCGAATATCGCCAGCGCGCTGACGCCTGTGTAGAGCGGCATGATCGACGCCAGGCCGCCGAAGCCCTCGATGTCGCGGTGGTGGGCGCGGTCGTAAATAACGCCGACCATGAGAAAGAGCATGCCGGTGATGGTGCCGTGATTGAACATCTGCAAGACCGCGCCGCTGATGCCCTGCGGCGTGAAGCTCGCCATGCCGAGCATGACGTAGCCCATGTGGCTCACGCTCGAGTACGCGACGAGCTTCTTGAAATCTTTTTGCGCCATGGCGCAGAGCGCGCCGTAAATGATGTTCCAGGTGCCGAGGGCGGCGAGGAAAACATACGCCAGGTCGGCGGTCGCCTGCGGGAGCATCGGGTAGTTGATCCTGAGAATTCCGTACGTCCCCATCTTCAAAAGAACCCCGGCCAGAATCACCGAGATCGCCGTCGGCGCCTCGACGTGAGCGTCCGGCAGCCAGGTGTGAAACGGAAAGGCGGGAATCTTGATCGCAAAGCCGATAAACAGCGCCATCCAGACGACGTGCTGGAATCCCCAGCGCAACTGATCGAACGGCCACATGGAAAGCGGCGTCGTGGCGTACTTGCCGCTCCGGGCGATCAACTGCGTCATGTCGAACGTGTGCGGCTCGCTGGTGAAATAGAGCGCCAGGATCGCCAGCAGCATGAGCACGCTGCCGAAGAGCGTATAGAGAAAGAACTTGATCGCGGCGTACTCACGCCGCGGCCCGCCCCAGATGCCGATCAGGAAATACATCGGCAAGAGCATCACTTCCCAGAAAATGTAGAAGAGAAAGAAGTCGAGCGCGACAAAGACGCCCATCATGCCGGCGTCGAGCAGAAGAAAGAGCGCAAAGTAGCCTTTGACGCCCTTGTCGATCCCCCAGGAGGCGAAGATGCAAAGAAAACTCAAGAGCGCGGTCAGGAGCACCATCGAGATGCTGATGCCGTCGATGCCGACGAAATACTGGATGTTGTAAGCCGGAATCCAATCGACCTGCTCTTTGAACTGGAGACCTGGATTCGTTACGTCGAAATTGCGATAGAGCCAAATCCCGAGCAGCAGCGGGGGAACCGTGAAGATGGCCGACGTCCAGCGGATCAGACCGTGACGGTCGCTTGGCAGCAGGAGCACGACGAGCATGCCGGCCACGGGAAAAAAAACCATGTAGGTGAGAACGTGGTCTGTCATATTTCGCTTCCCCCATTCGAATCAGCTCGAATAGCGCAACTTGATGATGATCGCCACCACTACCGCGGCGAGAATCACGTACAGGTAGCTGTTGATGTTGCCGGTCTGGACCTTTCTGAATTTGTTGCCCATTCCGAATGTGACGTTCGCCAGGGCGTTGACGATGCCGTCGATGATGTAGTTGTCGAAAAGGCCGTTCAGCCAGGAGACGAACGCCGTCGCCTTGGCCGATCCATCGACGATGCCGTCGATGATGTGCTGGTCGATCCAGACGCCGATGCGGGCGAGCAGCAGCGTCCCGCCGACAAAAACGAACTGATAAAATTCGTCCCAATAATATTTGTTGTTGAACAGCCGGTAAAATAGCCCGCCGGCGAGAGAGGAAAAGCGCTCCGGCGACAGCGCTTGCTTGTAGTACATGAGGTAGGCGAGGAAAACGCCGAACGCGGCGACGCCGACCGATATTCCCATCAAGCTCAGCTCCTCGGCCGCCGAGGCGTGGACTTCGTGATGTCCGCCCAAAACCGGTTCGAGCCAATGGGCAAAAAGATTCGGGCCGAAGACCGCCGGCAGGCCGATCCAGCCAGCGACGATCGCGCCGATCGCGAGCACGACGAGCGGCAGCGTCATCACCTTCGGCGACTCGTGCAGATGTTCCTTCGTGTGGTGGTCGGCGCGGCACTCGCCGAAGAAGACCATGAACACCTGGCGGAACATGTAGAACGCCGTCAGGCCGGCGCAAACGACGCCCAGTAGCCAGAGCCGGACCGAGCCGTGCTCGCTGGAAAAGGCCTGCCAGAGAATCTCATCCTTGGAAAAAAATCCGGACAATCCCGGCACGCCGGCGATCGCCAGGACCGAGATGGTGAAAGTTGCAAAGGTCGCCGGCATGTACTTTCTGAGCCCGCCCATCTTTCTCATGTCCTGCTCTCCGCCCATGGCGTGGATTACGCTGCCCGAGCCGAGAAATAGACAGGCTTTGAAGAACGCGTGCGTCATCAGGTGAAAAATCGCCGCGCCGTAAGCCGCGACGCCCGCGGCCAAAAACATGTAGCCGAGCTGGCTGATGGTGGAATAGGCGAGCACGCGCTTGATGTCGGTCTGGGTGAGCGCGATCGTCGCCGCCATGAGCGCGGTGGCGACGCCGATGCCCGCGACGATCGACAGCGTGAACGGGGCCATGGAAAAGAGAAAATTCAGCCGGGCGATCATGTAAACGCCCGCGGTAACCATCGTGGCGGCGTGGATGAGCGCGCTGACCGGCGTCGGGCCCTGCATCGCGTCGGGAAGCCAGACATGGAGAGGAATCTGCGCCGACTTTCCCGTGGCGCCGACAAAGAGAAACAACGTCGCCAGCGTGACCACGCCGATTCCCCAGATCTGCTGGCCCTGGAGCAGCGCAGCGTGCTTCGCGATCTCACGGAACGTGACGGTCGCGTGGCCTTGCTGGTCCAAGGACCAGAAGACCAAGAAGATTCCCAGTATGAAGCCGAAGTCGCCGACGCGGTTGACGATAAAAGCTTTGTTGCCGGCGCGCGTGTTCGTGTGGTCGTGGTACCAAAAGCCGATCAGCGCCCAGGAGCAGAGGCCGACGCCCTCCCAGCCGATGAACATCAAGAGCAGGCTGTCCGCCGTGACGAGCAGCAGCATCGAGAAGGTAAACAGATTGAGGAAAGCGAAGTAGCGCCAGTACGAGCGGTCGTCGTGCATGTAGCCGATCGAATAGATATGGATGAGGCCGCCGATGCCGGTGACGACGAGGATCATCACTGCGGACAGCGGATCGACCCAGAAAGAGACGTCGACGTTGAGCGAGGCGAGCGAAAGCCAGGAATAAACTTTGTCGATCAGAAAGCGCTCTTCGGGCTTGAGCGCAAGGAGCTTGAAGAAGGCGGCGAGAGACAGCGCAAACGACAGCACGACCGGCGCGCAGGCGACGAGACTCACCCACCACTTGCCGATCCGCTTCTGTAACGGCGCTCCGAGGAGGCCGTTCAACGCGGCGCCGATCAGCGGCAGGAGAACGATCCACCTCAAATAATCTGTCTGAATCGGATGTTCCATCTTTACCCAAAAAGGATGAAGGATAAAGGATGAAGGATGAAATTTTCCTCTGTTTTTTCCGCCTTCATCCTTCCGCCTTATTCCTTTAGCGTTTCCATCGCGCCGACGTCGATCGTGTGGAAGATCTGGAAAATCGCCAGCACGATGGCGAGCCCGACGGCGGCCTCGGCCGCCGCCAGCATGATGACGAAGATCGCGTAAATCTGACCGTCCACGCCGCCGCTGCTGTAATGCGCGAAGGCGACGTAGTTTATATTCGCCGAATTTAAGATCAGCTCCACTCCCATCAACACGCTGATCGCGTTCCGCCGCGTGAGCACGGTGTAAAGACCGAGGCAAAAGACGGTCGCGCCGAGAATCAGGTAATGAGTGAGCCCGATCTCCACTTAAAAATCTCCCAAAGGCGGCCGCTCGCGGCGCGAGTCACCTCGCCGAAGCATCTCCAACCTTCTCCCTTCCCTCGAATGAAAGCCGCTGCCCGTTCGAAGAGCCCGCGCATCCGATGACCGCCGGTCGGAATAACCACGAACCCATTGCGCGGGCTCGGAGAGCGGGTGGCGGCTTTCGTTCGTCACTCCTTAATTTCCTTCCGCGCCAGGACCACGGCGCCGATCAGCGCCGCGAGCAAGACCAACGAGGCCAGCTCGAAGGGCAGCAGATATTCTTGCAGAAACATGTCGCCGATTTTCGCCGAGGTCGGAGCATAAACGATCTCCTTCGCCTTCGCCCAGGGGGTCTCCCGGATCGTCTGGATCAAAAGCGCCAGCAGCACCGCGACGAGCACGAGCCCCGGAATTCTTCCCGCCGCGCGGTTGGTAATCTGCACGTCGGTAATTCTGTGCGTGAGCATCACCGCGAAGAGGATCAGGACGAGGATGCCGCCGACGTAGATCAAAAGCTGCACGGCGGCCACGAAGTCCGCGCCCAAGAGGACGTAGATCCCGGCCACGCCGGCGAAGGTCCCGAGAAGAGAAAAAGCCGAGTATATGATATTGCGCGAGAACGCCACCATCGCGGCGGAGCCGACCGTGACGATAGCAACCAGATAGAA
The DNA here is from genome assembly GCA_036504975.1 of Candidatus Binatia bacterium. Taxonomy (NCBI): domain Bacteria; phylum Candidatus Binatota; class Binatia (SeqCode); species Binatia bacterium. Next base: position 47,337 of record DASXUF010000129.1, read on the forward strand.
GACTGCCGTGGCAAGTTCCATAAATTCGTCTCGCGCTTAAAAAAAATCCCAAAAAGCCGAAGCTTTTTGGGTCAGTGAATTACGATCGGGAATCGAGGACGGCGACCGGCCGATGCGCCGGACTCATCAACCATCTATCCCTCTCCCGCTCCGGCCGCTCCCGTTCCCTCCGGAGTGGCAAACTCGTCCAGATACTTTTGTCCGATCTCGACCTTCTTGGCCATGGTCGGATCCGTCTCGCCGCCCTTCTTGGGCTTATAAAGCGATACCGGCTCCGTGACAAAGTGGCGCACCAGACCGGCCGGGTTATAGCTCGCGCCTTCGAACTCTTGCGAATGGCGAATCGACCCTGTCGGACAGATCTCCGCACAGAGACCGCAGTACATGCACTTGCAGATGTCGATGTCGAAGTGGCTGAAGCTACGCTGCTTGGTCTCTTTGTTCATGTCGATGCCGATCGTGATGCAAGTAATCGGGCACACCCTCTCGCAGGCGAGACAGCCGGTGCAGATGTCCATATCCACTTCGAGAATTCCGCGGTAGCGGAGCGGCAGCGTCTCCTGGACCGGTTTTTCGATCCGGTCGGGATACTGGATCGTCATCGGCCGGCGCACCAGATGCGATAGGGTGATCGACATCCCTTCGAAAATCGTCGTCACGGTCTCGAAGATGTTTTTTAGATATGCTCCCATATTGTTCTAGTGGATATTTCAGTCGGAATAGAAAGTCAAAGCCTTCGCCTAAATATACGGCTTCAGGTAGAGCTCCGGCCGCGAGTGGCGGATCTGGTAGCCCACGCGCTTAGCGAACAAAGCCAGGATTGCCGTGCCAATGACGAACATCGCGACGCTGGCCCATCGGTTTCCCTGCGGCCAGACGACCATCCAGGCCGCGGTGCCGATCACGCAGAGAAACGAAAGCGGCACCATGTACTTCCAGCAGAGCGCCATCAATTGATCGACCCTGACGCGCGGCAAAGTCGCGCGCACCCACATGGATACAAAGACCCAGAGATACGCCTTTAGGAAGAATACACCGAACTGGAGAATGCCCAGGACGATCGGCTGATCCGTTACCCAGGGTATATTGGGCACCTGCCAGCCGCCGAGAAAAAGAATCGTCGCCACGGAGCCGATGACGTAGAGGTTGCCCCACTCGGCGAAGAAAAAAAATAAAAAGCGCATGCCGCTGTACTCGGTCACGTAGCCGGCGACGAGTTCCGACTCCGCCTCCGGGATATCGAACGGCGTGCGGTTGCCCTCGGCGAGCGCCGAGGTGAAGAAGAGGAAGAAGGCGACGAAGGTGAACGGATTGTAAAATAGATACCAATCCCAGGGCGCCCAGCCCTGGGCCTGGATGATCCCTTGCGTGCTCATGGTGCCGGCGACGAAGATGATCGTCAGCACGGAAAGGCCGGCGGGAATTTCGTAGCTCACGATTTGCGCCGCCGAGCGCATGCCGCCGAGCAGCGACCATTTGTTGTTCGACGACCAGCCGGCCATCAGGATGCCGACGACGACGATCGACGTGACCGCGAGTAGATAAAGGATGCCGATGTTGAGATCGGCGACGATCAGCGCGCCGCCGAAGGGAATCACGACGAAGGTGCACAAAAATCCGACAAAAACGATATAGGGCGCGAGCGGGAAAAGAATCTTGTCCGCGGCCGTCGGGATGATGTCCTCTTTGAGTAGATTTTTGATGCCGTCGGCGATCCACTGCAAAATCCCTTGCGGTCCGACGCGATTGGGACCGACGCGCGACTGCATCCGCGCCCACACCCGCCGCTCGAGCCAGCTCGTCACGCCCGCGAGCGGCGCGACGAAGAAAGAGAGGACGGCGAAGGCCACGAGGATCATTGCCAGGGCATAGACGACTTGAGGCGGCACTCCCGGAAAGTAGCCTTGCTGGATCAACTGATCGACAAATTCCCGCATGATTTTCTCAGCGATCGATTTCAGGCGCGTCCACGTCGAGGCTGGCGATGAGAGCGATCAAGTCGGCGACCATGATGCCGCGGCTCAGCTTGTCGATGATGCCCATCGCCGTGAACGACCCGGTGCGGATTCTCACGCGATACGGATACTCGCTGCCGTCGCTCACGACGTAAAAGCCCATGTCGCCGCGCGGCGCTTCGACCCGGACGTACGCCTCGCCCGCGGGCGGCTTGAACTTGCGCGCGACCTTGGAGATCGCCGGCCCCTTGGGTATCATCTTGAGGCACTGGCGGAGAATCTTGCAGCTCTCTTCCAGCTCGCGGATGCGCACCCAGTAACGGTCGTAGCAATCTCCCAGCGTGCCTATGGCGCCAGTGCCGACGGGAACATCAAATTCCAGTTCCGGGTAAACGGAGTAAGGAATATCTCTACGGACGTCCCACTTGACGCCGCACGCGCGGAGGTTCGGCCCGACGAGGTTGTACTGAAAGGCCTCTTCTTTGGTGATCGCGGCGACGTCGGCGAGCCGCTCGATGTAAATTTTATTGTACGAGAGCAAACGGTTGTATTCGTCGATGATCGGCTCGAAATGATCGAGAAACACGGTGATCTTGGCGCAGATCTCGGGCGTGATGTCGTAGCCGACGCCGCCGATGCGAATGTAATTGTACGTCAGCCGCGCGCCGCAGATCTCTTCCATTAAATCGTTGATCGTCTCGCGCTCGCGGAGCGCGTGGAGAAACGGCGTGATCGCGCCGATATCCTGGCCGAACGTGCCGACGGAGATGAGGTGGCTCGCGAGACGGTTGAGCTCGCAGGCGATGACGCGACAGAATTCCCCGCGGCGCGTGACTTCGGTGTTGCCGAGCTTCTCCGCCGCCATGCAGAAGCCCTGGTTGGCGAACATCGCCGCGAGATAATCGGCGCGGTCGGTGTACGGCACATAGCCGTGCCAGGTGCACTTCTCGCCGATCTTCTCGATCGAGCGATGGAGATAGCCGACGTCGGGGATCGCGTCCTTGATCACCTCGCCGTCGGTCCGGACCACGAAGCGCAGCACCCCGTGCGTGCTCGGGTGCTGCGGACCGACGCTGATGGTCATGTCCTCGGTGTGGAAAGCCTCGCTCTCGGGAACAACCGCTTCGCTCATTTTAAAATCCGTGCTGACCTTGCCTGTCCTGAGCTAGCCGAAGGATCGAAGCACCTCAGCGCAATAATTTTTCCACCAGCGGCGCCCGCTGCGTGCTGATGCCGTCGTACTCTTCCTGCTCGACGTAGTCTTTGCGCAGCGGATGGCCGACCCAGTCCTCCGGCAGCATGATTCTGCGAAGGTCGCTGTGGCCTTCGAAAATCACGCCGAAAAGATCGAAGACCTCGCGCTCGAACCAGTTGGCCGCCTTCCAGACGCCCTCCATCGTGGCGATGCTGGGCGTGCCCTCCCGCGGCAGATCGGCTTTCAGGACGATCTGGTGACGCTTGGAATAGGAATAGAGATGGTAGACGACCTGGAACTTGTCCTCTTTGGAAAGGTCGAGGGCGGTCAGATCGGAAAGAACTTCGAAAGCCGTTTCGGGATCGTCCCTGAGGTAGCGGCAGACATCGACGACGGCCCGGGCGTCGACGTTGAGACACGGGTCGATGACGTCGCCGCGAAAGTTGCCAACTTTGCCCGGAAACTGCCGCTCCAGCTTATTGTAGATCTCTTGGGCCTCCACCTATGTACCCGTCTGCCCCTCGGCCGCCGCCGGAGCGCGCACCAGCCAGCGCTCGCGCATCATTTTATCTTGAATTCTGAGGAGACCTTCGGTCAGGGCTTCGGGCCGCGGCGGACAGCCCGGCACGTAGACATCCACCGGGATGATTTTATCGACCCCTTTGCACACCGAGTAGGCGACCTGGAACAAGCCGCCGCAATTGGCACAGCTTCCCATCGAGATGACGTACTTGGGGTCTGGCATCTGGTCGTAGAGCAGCTTGGTGCGCTTGGCCATCTTGTAGGTCAGCGTCCCGGCGACGATCATAAGATCGGACTGGCGCGGCGTCGCACGAGGCACGCAACCGAAGCGGTCCACGTCAGCGCGCGGCCCGCCGGTCTGCATCAGCTCGATGGCGCAGCAGGCCAGGCCGAACAGCATGTACCACTGTGAAGAGGCCCGGCCCCAATTGAGGAGCTGATCCACCTTGGTGGTAAAAACCGTCTCGGGCAGTGAATTCAGCAGCGGTTGCATTTAGTTACCCCTCTATTGCGCTTGAACTTTCTTGACCCATTCGAGATCGCCTTTGGCCCAGGCGTAAACCAGACCGAGGAAGAGGATGCCGACAAACACCAGAATTTCGATGAAGGCAAAGCCGCCTTGCCCGCTTTCGACCCAACGGCGAAAAGCGGTCGCTACGGGGAACATAAAGGCGATCTCGACCTCGAAGATGATGAAAATCAAAGAGACGATGTAAAAACGAATATTGAAGTTGACCCATGCGCTGCCGGCCGCCGGCTCGCCGCATTCATACGTGGAAAGCTTGCGCGTCTGGGGGTTGTTCGGCCTGAGCAGCTTGCCTATGAGTAAGTTGACGCCGACGAAACCGGCGCCCAAGGCCGTAAAAACCAGAACATTGGCGAAATCGAAAAGCATGGCTGATTGTCGGCTTTGATATCAGACTAAAAGAGGAAAACCAACTGAAATTATTATAGGCACAAATCCCTCTCAGCGTCAATGTTTCGGCGGCGAACGGCATTGCCATCGCGGGCTTTTTTGACTAGAGTTTAGCGGACTTAAAGGAACCCCTCGTGACCAACGTTGAGCGTTTTTGCAGCGCGCATTTAGTCTTCGCGCTGTTTTGGCTTGTAGCCGGCAGCGCAGCCGGACAAAACCGCCCCGTGAAGGTCGCCTACAGCGCGATCTCGGCCGGCATCGGCGGTTTGTGGCTGACGCATGAACAGGGGATCTTCAAGAAGCACGGCCTCGATTCGTCGCTGATCTATTTTCGTAGCGGCACGACGGCGGCGCAGGCGCTCCTCGCCGGCGAAATCGACTTCGGCCACCTCGCGCCGGGGCCGATGATGGCGGCCTGGGCGCAGGGGGCGGATTTCGTCTGGATCGGGACGACCGTCCATAAAATGGTCTTCACCTTGGTGGCCGAGCCGGCGATCATGCGGGGCGAAAGCCTCAAAGGCAAAAAGATCGGCATCACGCGCATCGGCTCGGCGGCCGATTTGGCGGTGAGAGCGGCTCTGGAGCATTTCGGTCTGACGTCGAAAGATGTCAGCTTGATCAGCATGGGCGGCATACCTGATATTCTCACGGGTCTCCGCGCCGGTGCGGTTCAAGCGGCGATCCTCTCGCCGCCGTTCTCGACCGCCGCGCTCGATCTCGGCTATCGCCGCCTCCTTTTCATCCCGGACCTGGGCAAAGAGTTCACTTTCTCCGGCATCGCCGCCCAACGCGGCTACGTCAACGCCAATCCGAACGTCGCGCGCGCATTCATGACGGCGCTGACCGAGGGCGCGAAGATCTATGCGGAGAACTCCAAGGCGGCGCTCGTCGTTCTGAAGCGCTACGCTAAAGTGGAGAAGGATTCGATCTTGGAAGCGGGGTACCGCGAATATGCCAGCGCGCTCACGAGCCCGCCGTATCCTTCGCTCAAAGGGCTCGAAGCCGTGCGCGAGAGTTTCGCCGAAAGCGCGCCCGCGCTCAAGAACGCCGATCTCAAAAAGTTCATCGACGATAGGTTCGTGAAGGCGAGATGAGGTGACCATGAGAGTTGAGACTGAACGAAAAATGAAACGCTGGCGCGAGCAAAGGTGGCTTCTCGACCAGGTGATCCAAAGCCGCGGCATCGATTGGGACCAGGGCCGGAGCGGAAAGATCCTCCGCAACTGCGGTCCGAGCGTGGAGGCGGAGCTGCGCGAGATCGGCCGCAGGGTGCAAAAATTCACCGACATCCCGCGCGAGTTTTCGCGCGCGGCCGAGCGCCGCGAAGGACTGGCGCGCGAGGCGGAAAGCGCCGGCCACAACGTGGAAGCGCGCGAGCACTACTACGTCGCGGCGACTTTCTACACCAACGCGATGTGGGCGATCTACGAAGACAACAATACCAAGCGGATCGCCTGGGGCGAAAAAAAACGCGCCTGCTACGACAAGTTCATCCAGTTCGCCGGCCGGCCGATCGAGCGCGTGGATCTGCCGTACGAGGGGAAATCGATCGCCGCGCTTTTACACTTGCCGCCCGGCACGAAAGCGGGCGAAAAAGTTCCCTGCGTGCTCTACATCCCCGGCATGGACGGCGTCAAAGAAGACAACCCGCTCCACAACGACCCGTTTTTGGAGCGAGGCGTCGCCGTGCTGGCGATCGACGGCCCCGGCCAGGGCGAGACGCGCGCGCGCGGCATCAAGTGTACCGCGTCGAATTACGAAGACGCGGGCAAGCTCGCTTGCGACTATCTGGTCAAGCGGCCCGAGATCGACGCCAACCGCCTCGCGATCATGGGCTCCAGCATGGGCTCGTACTGGGGGCCGCGCGTCGCCGCGGCCGAGCCGCGCTTCAAGGCCTGCGCCGTGAGCGGCGTTTGCGTCGAGCCCGGACAGTACACGATCTTCAACACCGCCTCGCCGACCTTCAAGCTCAACTACATGTACATGTCGGGTTACGACGACGAGGCGGCCTTCGACGAGTTCGCCAAGACGCTGACGCTCACCAGGATCGCCTCGAAAATCACTTGCCCCTATCTCATCGTCGCCGGCGAAGACGACGAGCTGTGCCCGATCGAATTCGTGTACGACCTGATCGAACAAATCCGCGGGCCTAAAGTTCTGGTCGTTTACGAAGGCGAGAAGCATTCGATCCGCAACCCGCGCTCGCGCACTCTGATCGTCGATTGGCTCGCCGACCGACTGGCGGGCAAGCCGTTTAAGCCCGAGAAGATCTACGTCGAGCTGAGCGGCAAAGAGATCCACACGCCGTGGTGAGGAAAGAACGGGACCACCCTATCCCCTTGGCTCAGCGCCTCCTCGGCTGTAACTCTAACTGCTCGCCTCGGGCAGCATCGAAACTCGCCCTAAAAACAAAACGGGCTCGAACATCGATGCTGCTTGTCCTCGGCATCGCAGAGAGTTACAACGCCTCCGAGTCGATCTTCGCTTATGGGAACAGGGCGGTCCCGGGAGAAAAGAGAGGCCGGAGAAATCCGGAGCGACCGAGGGAAGCGCGAGCGAGGTTGCGGACGCAGGGACGTGGAGGTCGGCGCAGGCCCCGCCCGGTGGAGTCATCACACTCGGTGCGGATTGGGCGGCGGCCCTCAAGGTAGAGACCTATCGGCCGCAGCCGAGAGCGCGTTTCCCGAGGGAGCTTGCTACGATCCCGACAATCTGGAAAGTTTAGCCGATGCGCATCGTTTACGGCGATCTGATCGGCGGGGCGAGCGGCGACATGTTCGTCGCGGCCCTGCTCGACCTCGGCCTTCCATTCGAGACGCTCAAGGGGGAGCTTAAAAAAATCCCGTCGCTGAAATACCGCCTCGAGATCGGGACCAAGAAACTGAGCGCTATTCGCGCGACCCGCTTTCGCGTGCTCACCGGCAAAAAAGAGGCAGAGCGAACGTGGGAAGAGATCCGCCGTTTGATCGACGGCAGCGCGCTGGAAGCCGAAGTTAAGGAACGCGCCGTCGCGATCTTCACGCGCCTGGCCGAAGCGGAAGGGAAAATCCACGGTGTGACGCCGAAAAAAGTCCATTTTCACGAAGTCGGCGCGACCGATTCGATCGTGGACATCGTCGGCACGGCGATAGGGATTCACCGTCTAAAGATCGACAGCCTCCATTTCTCGCGCATCCCGCTAGGACGAGGCGTGACTCGCTCCCGCCACGGTGTGCTGCCGCTGCCCGGTCCCGCGACGCTGGAACTTCTCACAGGCCTGCCGGTCGAGTTCATCGACCTGGACGGAGAGACGGTCACGCCGACGGCTGCTGCCATTATTGCTACTCTGCGATCACGCGTTGGCGCAACGCCGCAGATGACAGTGGAAAAAATCGGCTACGGCGCGGGCGCAAAAGAGTTTTCGGATCGTCCCAACGTTCTCCGGTTGGTTCTCGGCCAGGATTCGGCCAGCTTGGCGCAAGACGAGATGGTGGTCATCGAGACGAACATCGACGACATGAATCCGGAGTTTTACGACTACGTTCTCGATCGATTGTTCGCGGCCGGCGCGCGCGATGTTTTTCTATCGCCGATCCAGATGAAAAAAAATCGGCCCGGGACTTTGCTGCGAATCATCGCCGAACCGGTTCTCAGGGAAAATCTAACGAATATTGTCTTTAGCGAGACCACGACGATCGGCCTGCGTTATTATCCCGTCCAGCGCCTGATCCTGAAGCGCAGCGCCGGCCGCGTGAAGACCAAATTCGGCACGGTGGCGGTCAAAATTATCGAACAATCCGACGGGAGCAAACGAGCGACGCCCGAGTACGACGACTTAAAACGAATCGCCGCAAGGAAAAAAATCCCTCTCAAGGCGCTCTATGACGAGGTCATAAGAAATTCTAACAAGTAGGGCGGATTTGAAACCAGCCGACGGTGAAACCACATCCATGGCCGATACTCCACCGGGAAACGACAACCCAACGGGCCCTCTGCTGCCATGGGCGTCGTTCCGCTATCGCGATTTCAGCCTGCTTTTCGCAACGTCGCTTTTCGTCACGATGGCGCATCAGATGCGCCAAACGCAAAATTTGTATCACGTTTACGAATTGTCGGGCTCCGCGTTCCAGCTCGGGCTCACCGGCCTCGCCCAGGGCATCCCGTTATTTGCCATCGGAATTTTTGCCGGCACGCTCGCCGACTTCATCGATCGCCGCAAGCTTCTCTTTCTAACCACAGCCGCGAACTTTTTCGTGGCCGTTATCTTGGGCCTTTTGACGATCGCCGGCACGATAGAAGTCTGGCACATTCTCGTCGGCACGGCGTTGACGTCGGGCGTCAACATCGTGCTCAATCCGACTCGCCAAGCGATAGTCTCCGGGCTGGTGCCCCGTTCCCACATAACCAACGCCGTATCGCTCAACTCCAGCATCTCCCAAGGCTCTCATTTTATCGGTCCGATGCTCGCAGGCCTCAGTTTCGCCTTCATGGATGCGGGCAGCGCCTACTTGGTAAACGCTCTGTTTTATCTTCCCGCGGCGATCGGAATCTTCTTACTGAAAGTTCCGCGCATACCCGACCACGTCAAGGAAACTTTCTCGCTAAAAAGCCTTCTCGGCGGCGTGCGTTTTCTGATCGGCCAGCGGACGGTTTTGACCCTCGTTCTGTTGGACTTCGCCATCGTCGGCGTCGGTTACTATCGCCCTCTGTTACCCGTTTTTGCCAAAGATATTTTTAAAGTCGGGCCTGCGGGCTTCGGGCTTTTGGCCTCGGCGCCGGCCGTCGGCGGAACCGTCGCCACGCTCGCGCTCCTCCTGGCCAGGCACGTAGAGCGCAAAGGTCTCCTCGCGCTCTGGGCCTTTCTTCTATTCAGCGTCGGGCTGGGTTTGTTTGCGGCATCGCAAAACTTCTGGGTGGCGCTCGTGCTGGTCGGCGGACTGGGATTGACGAATGCCTTGCAGGCGGTGATGCGCCAGACGGCTTTTCACCTTCTCACGCCCGATCACGTGCGCGGCCGGGCCTTTTCCATCTTCAACATGTTTTCTCAGGGAGCCAATTCCGTCGGTGCGATGGTGGTGGGCTTCACGGCGGCGCTGATCGGCGCGCCCGGCGCGCTGCTCATCGGGAGCGTCGTAGGAATTATTCTCACCTTGGCTGTTTGGACGGCATGGCCGGGATTGCGGCAGTTCCGCGCCGGCGGCGCAGCATAGCCCGGCTTCGAAACTTAACGTTGCCCTAGCAGAGGAATCGCGCCCAAAACCTTTTCCAACCTCTCCTCAAAGAGAGTACGGTTAGTCTTCAAGTTATCGATATAGGGAATTTCTCCGAGGCAAGAGACTGCGGTTAGAAAACGCAACGCTTCGGCGTTGGTCTCCGCCGCTAAAGACCTTTGGCTCTCCAGATTGTTCAAAATGTAACCGAGCACACGCAGATCTCGACAGGAGGCGTGCTCCAGCGTGAGAAGCAGATGATTGATCGCGCCGAGGCGATTGGCGGCGACGACGAGAACGGGAAGCTTCAAAAGCTTCGCGAGATCGGCATAGGTGTAATGAGGCAGGATCGAAACGAGAAGGCCGCCGGCGCCTTCGACGATCGTGATGTCGTGTTTCGAGCTGATCTCGCCGTAGAGCTTCCAAATCGGGTCGATGTCGATTGCGGCGCCGCTGCGCTCTGCGGCGACGCTCGGCGCCAGAGGATCTTTGAAACGATACGGGCAAATTTTTTCCAGCGGCTCGCCGCAGCCGGAAGCTTCCTTCAAGCGAACCGCATCTTCGGGAACGAGCCGCCCGTCTCTTTCAACGCAGCCCGTTTCAGCCGGCTTCATCACGCCGACGCGGAAGCCGGATTCTCTCAGTAACGACGCCAGGCCGCAGGCGACGAACGTCTTGCCGACGCCGGTATCGGTGCCGGTAATGAAAACGCCTGCTCCCACGACGGCTAACCTGCTCCCTTTCTGTCATTCTGAGCGCAGCGAAGAATCTCTCCGGTTTGGTGTATCTTTTCAGGATGGGTACTTAGATCAGCCCACTCCGGGTTCATCGACTCGATCAGCGCTATTTTCTTTCTCCTTAACCATCCCTTTATCTGTTTCTCCCAAGCAATAGCAGCTTGAACATCTTCAGTCGTTTCAAAATATGCAAGGCGCGTAATATTGTGCTTAGCGGTAAACCCGGGGATGAGTTTTTGCTTGTGTTCGTACACGCGCAACGCAAGATCGTTTGTGACGCCGGTATAGAGAGTACGAGATTCGTTGGTCATGATGTAAACGTAGTATTGCTTCATTTACCTAGGCCACAATAGAGATTCTTCGTCGCTACGCTCCTCAGAATGACATCTGGGAGCACATCAACTCTCAGTCACCGCCTTTATCGATTCTAGCGTAACATCCAGGAGATCTTTCAACTCGCGGTCACGTATCGTCAGCGGCGGCATCAGGACGATCACGTCGCCCAAAGGCCGGACCATGACGCCGCGTTTTCGCGCTTCAAGAATCACCTTGTGCCCAATTCGCTTTTCCGTCGGATAAGTCTTCCGGTTCTTTTTATCTTCGACCAGCTCGATTCCCACCATGAAGCCCCACTGCCGGACATCCGCAACGTGCGCAAGCGGCAGAAATTCTTCTTCCAGCCTGCGCTTGAGATAATCGATCTTCGGCTGCATCCGTTCAAGAATGTTTTCCTTCTCGAAAAGCTCAAGACTCGCCAGGGCGACGGCGCAGCCGAGCGGATTGCCGGTGTACGTGTGCCCGTGGAAGAAGGTCTTGAATTCCCGGGACTCTCCGAGGAACGCCGAAAAGATTTCTTCGGTCGTGAGGGTCGCCGCCAAGGGAAGATAGCCGCCGGTGATTCCTTTGGCGACGCAGAGGATATCCGGGCTCGCGCCGGCGTGCTCGCAGGCGAACATCTTTCCCGTCCTGCCGAAACCGGTCGCGACTTCGTCCGCGATGAAGAGAATCCGGTTCTTGCGACAGATCTCGCCGAGCGCCTTGATGTAATCGGCCGGCTGCGACCACATGCCGGCGGCGCCTTGCATCAGGGGCTCGACGATCAGCGCCGCTAGAGTGCTTTTTTCTTTGGTCAGTCTTTCCTCGGCTTCCGCTATCGCACGCTTCAACGCCTCCTCCTCGTTCATCCGCTTGAACCAGCGAAAAACATGCGGCGGGTTGAGGCGCAAGGCCGGAGCCACAAGCGAGCGGTGGAAGCGGTGAAAAGTCTCCGAGTAACCGACGCCCATCGAGCCGACCGTGTCGCCATGATACGCCTCGACGAGCGACGCGAAGCGCGTGCGGCCGGTTTCCTCTTTCAACTGCCAGTACTGAACGGCGATCTTGAGCGCGATCTCGACCGCTGTCGCGCCGTCGTCCGAATAAAAAACACGCTGAAGACCGGGAGGCGCGATCGCAATAAGTTTTTCCGCCAGCTCGATGCCGGCCACATGGCTGAGTCCGAGAAAAGTCGAGTGGGCGATGCGGGCAAGCTGTTCCGTGATCGCCCGATCCAGCTCCTCTTTGCGATGGCCGTGCACGTTGCACCAGAGCGAAGAGACTCCGTCAAGATATCTTTTCCCATGAACATCGACCAGATAGTGTCCTTCTCCCCGCTCGATGATACACGGCTCCTCGTCCATCCACTCCTGCATTTGCGTGAACGGATGCCATAAATATCTATAGTCGAGTTGTTTAAGTTGTTCGTAACTCCGAGACATGGCTTTCAATCCTTGAACTCTCGGCGGACTTCTTCGAAGGCCTTGATTGCGCGATGCAGGTGCTCGTGCGTGTGCGTCGCCATGAGCGTAATTCTTAGACGCGACGTCCCTTCGGGCACCGTCGGCGGGCGGATGCCTTGGGCAAAGACTCCTTTGTGCAGCAGCCGCTCGGAGAAGGCCATGCATTTTTCCGCGTCGCCGATAACCAGCGGTAAAATTTGGCTCTCGCTACTCCCTAGTGAGAACCCTAAGCTCTGAAGCCCTTCGCGCATAGCCCGAATGTTGTGCCAGAGCGCGAGACGCCGCTGCGGCTCCTGATATATGAGATCGACGGCCGCGATCGCCGCCGCCAGCACCGCCGGCGGCAGCGCGGTCGTGAAAATAAAACTCCGGCAGCGGTTGACGAGGAATTCGCGCAGCGCGCGGCTGCCGGCGACGTAGGCGCCGAACCCTCCGAGCGCCTTTCCCAGCGTCCCCATCTGAATCGGGATGCGCTCGCCGAGTCCTAACTTGGCGGCTACTCCGGCGCCGTTCGGACCTGCGACTCCGGTCGCGTGCGCTTCATCGACCATGATGAGTGCGCCATACTGCTCCGCCAGCTCGACGATCTCCGCCAGCGGCGCCTCGTCGCCGTCCATGCTGAAGAGCGTCTCGGTAATGATTAGCTTCCGTGTTGCAGCCGGCGCTTTCTTGAGCGCGTCTTCGAGTCGCGCTGGATCGCGATGCGGATAGACGATCGTTTTGGCGCGCGCGAGACGGCAGCCGTCGATAATGCTCGCGTGGTTCAATTCATCGCTGAAGATTACGTCGCCTTCGCCCGCAAGCGTTGGAATGATTCCGACGTTGACTTGAAACCCGGAGTTGAAGACAAGCGCGGCCTCGGTGTTTTTGAGCTTGGCGAGCTTTTCTTCCAGCTCTTCGTGCAACGTCATGTTTCCCGATATGAGACGTGAGGCGACTGCGCCGCAACCGTAGCGATCGACCGCCTCTTTCGCGGCCTGTTTGAGCGCCGGATGATTCGCCAGGCCGAGATAGTTGTTGGATGAAAAATTGAGGACTTCGCAACCGTCGAGGATGAGCGTCGGCCCCTGCTCTCCCTCGACGCGGCGCAGCTTGCGATAGAGCCCGCGGCGCTTCAGTGCTTCGAGTTCTTCCTGCATAAAATCAGGCGACATGACTGGATAGATTTATTATATGGAGAGTCTTAGAGCAACCTGTGCTTCGTCGCCTTGACCCTTCAATCAACGCGGTGATAAACATGAATCAAGTTTAAGGAGGTGCACCATGGCCGAGCGCATTGAGCGAGTGTGGGATCGTTTTCTCACCGAACAGGACAAGGCGCACGTCGCGATGAAGCCGCCAAGACAAATCGGCTTCGGCCAAAAACCCGCGCTGCTTTTGATCGACCTTTACCGCTGGGTTTTTGGCGACACGCCGCAGCCGGTTTTGGAAGCGATCAAAACCTGGCCGGGCAACTGCGGCATGGCGGCATGGAACGCAATTCCCCATATTCAGACCTTGCTCAGAACCGCGCGCGAAGTGCGCATTCCGATCGTCCACGTAACGGGCTTGGGCGACGCCGGAGTCGCCGAATGGTCGGCCCGGCGCAATAGCAACGAAGACCGCAGCAAGTTGAGCCCGGAAGAGCTGGACCGGCGCCGCCGCAAGTTCGACATCATCGACGAGGTCGAGCCGCTTCCCGGCGAAACGGTCTTGAAAAAATCCTCTCCCAGCGCCTTTTGGGGCACGCCGCTCGTCGGCCATCTCAACCATCTGGGCATCGATACGATCATCACCTGCGGCGAGAGCACGAGCGGCTGTGTGCGCGCGAGTGTGGTGGACGGCACGACGTACCGCTTTCGCATGATCGTGACCGAAGAGTGCGTTTTCGACCGCCACGAGGTGTGCCACGCGATCAACCTGTTCGACATGAATCAGAAGTACGCCGACGTTTTGCCGCTCGCTGAAGTCGTGAAGTATCTCCACTCCTGGCGCGCGGAACAGCCCGTCGGAACGTAGCGGCGAACACTCGCTACGTTCCGAATCTCAAATCGCAAATCTCAAATTTCAAATAGGCGATATGAGATATGAAATTTGAGATGTGAGATCTCGTGATGCGCATCGCCGTTCCCGACCTGATCTCTAATTCTTACTTCCCAGCCATTGCCGCCGCCGAGCTTGGATTTTTTAAGGACGAGGGCCTGGATATCGAAAAGGTCGAGCTGCTCTTTCCCGTGCCGAAGACGATGGAGGCGCTGCGCGACGGCGCGCTTGATTTCGTCGCCGGTTCGGCGCACGCCACGCTCATGGCGTTTCCGGATTGGAAAGGGGCGAAGCTTTTGGCGGCGCTCGGGCAGAGAATGTACTGGCTGCTCGTGCTGCGCGCCGATCTCGGCGCAAAACGCGGCGATATCGGCGCCGTCAAAGGTTTGAGGATCGGCGCGGCCCCGGGTGTGGACTACGGCCTCAAGCGTCTATTGCTTGAAGCGGGAATAGATCCGGCGCGCGACAACGTGCAAATCGCGCCGGTTCCCGGCGCGACCGGCGCAACGGTTTCATTCGGCCTTACGGCGGCGAAAGCTCTGGAAGAGGGAGAGATCGACGGCTTCTGGGCCAACGCCATGGGCGCGGAGATCGCCGTCAGCCGCGGCGTCGGGACCATTATTCTAGACGTCCGGCGCGGCGACGGACCCGAGACCGCGCGCCACTACACGTTTCCCGCTCTACTCACGACACAAGCCAGAATTGACCGCGAGCCCGAGAGCGCCGCCGCCGGCGTACGGGCAATTGTCCGCGCGCAGAAGATGCTGCGAGAAGAGCCGGCGCGCGCGACGGAGATCGGCCGGCGGATTTTTCCGCCGGCCGAGGCGGAATTGATCGCGGAGTTGATTCGGCGCGATCTGCCTTACTATGATGCAACAATTTCCGAAGAAACCGTCGTCCAAATGAACCGCTTCGCTCAAGACATGGGACTGCTTTCAAAACCGGTGCCGTACGATCGAGTGGTCGCGACCCAGTTCCGTAACTTATGGCTTTAAGGGTTCTGAGAGATCTATGCCGACCAATTTTCCTTCTCCCTCGAGGGAGAAGGTTAGGATGAGGGGGTTTTCGAGACAGGCACCCTCACCCCTGCCCTCTCCCGCCAGCGGGAGAGGGCGACTATGATCTGATGGCTGATAGCTGAAAGCTACTTTTATGGCGAAAGCAAAAATCGTCTACGCCTGCCAGAACTGCGGTTTCCAAGCGCCGAAATGGCTGGGCAAGTGTCCCGACTGTAATCAATGGAACACGCTGGTCGAGGAAAAATTCGAGCGCGCCGCCAACCCGCGCGACGAATTTAATCTTGGCGCGAAGGAAACCCCGACCTCCATCGCCGATATTTCGACCGCGGAAGAAGGCAGAGTTCTTTCCAGCATCAGCGAGTTCGACCGCGTTCTCGGCGGCGGTCTGGTTCCCGGCTCCGTGACCTTGATCGGCGGCGATCCGGGAATCGGCAAATCGACGCTGCTCATCCAGGCCTTCGCCGCTCTCAGCCACAACGGCCTCACCTGTCTCTACGTCTCCGGCGAAGAATCGCCGCGGCAAATCAAAATGCGCGCCGAGCGCCTCGGCATCGCCTCGCCGCAATTGCTCATTTTAAGCGAGACCGCGCTGGATAGAATTCTGGAGCAGATAAAAAAGACCAAACCCGCGGTTCTCGTGATCGATTCGATCCAGACGATCTTCTCTTCGTCGCTCCCGTCGGCGCCAGGGAGCATCGGCCAGGTAAGGGAGTGTTCCGGCTCGATCATCACGCTGGCGAAAAAAAGCGGCCTCAGCACCTTTATCATCGGCCACGTCACCAAAGACGGATCGATCGCCGGACCGCGCGTGCTCGAGCACATGGTCGATACGGTTCTCTATTTCGAAGGCGACCGCGGGCACAACTTCAGAATTCTCAGAGCGGTCAAAAACCGCTTCGGCTCGACCAACGAGATCGGCGTCTTCGAGATGAAAGAGAGCGGTCTCAAAGAAGTGAGCAACCCGTCCGAGCTTTTTCTCCTGGAGCGGCCGCTTTCGGCGCCCGGCTCGGCGGTCGTTTGCAGCATGGAGGGAACGCGCCCGATCCTCGTCGAATTGCAGGCTCTCGTCAGCCACTCTTTTCTCGCCGTGCCGCGCCGCACCACGATCGGCGTCGATCACAGCCGCGTCGCGCTGCTCGTCGCCGTGCTGGAGAAAAAGATGGGGCTCAAGCTTTTCAATCAGGATATTTTCGTCAACGTCGCGGGCGGAGTGCAGGTGGAGGAGCCGGCGGTCGATTTGGGCATCGTCGCCGCCGTGGGATCGAGCTACAGCGAGCGGGCCATCGACCCGAGAACCGTGATCTTCGGCGAAGTGGGACTCGCAGGCGAGATTCGCGGCATCGCCCAGGCCGAAGCGCGTATCAAAGAGGCGGGAAAGCTCGGCTTCGAGCGCGCCGTTCTCCCCAAGAGCAACAGCGCGCAGCTAACGCACGTCAAAGCTCCAGAACTAATTGGGGTCTCTTCGCTCGCCGAATGCCGCGAAATCCTCTTCTGAGGGGACAATAAACTTCGCCTAACTTCGTTCATCGCCCCTCGGACTCCCTGCGGCGTACAAGAAGAGTACGCCTCAGTCGCCTCGGGGCTCGCGCCTCGTTATGCTCGTTTCTTGTCCCCTCAGCAAATTTACTTAGCTTCGAACCCAGTGCCACATAAAGCCCGAGAGAGCGAGTTCGAAGGGCGAGGTCACAGTGACGTGTAGCGACACGGCAGGCCCTGAACAGGGGAGTAAGCACCGTCGGGGTGGACGGCGCGGGCGGCCCTCGAGGCAGAACTCTATTGAGCTCGCCCGGAGCGGCTCGCGCTTGAGGGCTGACCGCGAGAACAGTCCGTGGTTATGCCGCCGCCGGACGGACGGCGGCGGAGCTACTAAAGAATTTATTGACCGCGTCCCAATTGATATTCGAGCAAAACGCCTCGATGTACTTGCTCCGCTCCGACGGCTTGTAGTCGAGCAGAAACGCGTGCTCCCAGACGTCCATGACGAGGACGGGCTTAAAGCCCGAAGGAACTCCGACTTCGTGCAGCTCGATCCAGTGGTTCGAAAGCTGGCCGGTCACCGGATCGTGATAGAGAACCGACCAGCCCACGCCACGCATGCTTCCCACGGCCGTAAAATCAGTCTTCCAGCCCTCGAAGCTACCGAAACTTTCCTCCAGAGCGCGTTTAAGCTCACCCGACGGGCTGCCTTTGCCTTTCGGCGCGAGATTTCCAAAATAATATTCGTGGAGAACCATGCCGCCATATTCGAAGCCAAGATGGCGCTTGATCTCTGAATAGGCGGGATTGCTGCCGGACGCCTTCTTGTTGCGCACCATCTCCGATAATTGTTCAGAGAGGAGGTTGGTATTCTTGACGTAGCCTTCGTAGAGGGCGAAGTGCATATCCAGCGTCCTATCGGAAATCCCGTTGAGTCCCGCCAAATTAAATTTCTTTGCTTTATATACGTGTCGTTCCACGACGTTTAACCTCCTGGAGATATCGGGGCGCGCCAGCGCCCGGCACCAGCGGGCGTCGAGTTCAGCCCGCTGGTACCGAATTGATCCGCCCCGCTAGCCCCGAGCGACTTGCAGGTTGTTGACGACCTTCTTGACGCCCTTGACCTGACTCGCAAGCTGCTCAGCTCGCGCTTTTTGCTGCGGTGACTCGACGGTGCCGTTCAGATAAACAACACCGTTGTTGGTATCGACGTCGATGCGCGTCAAGTTGGCCGCCTTATCCGCCACCAGGTTCGCCTTCACCGAAGCCGTAAGATTGGCGTCGTCGACGTTCTGCCCCGCCGTTTTTCCGGTCATCGCCTGGCAGCCGGCCAGCGCAACGACCAACAACACCACCGCCAAACTCTCCAATGCGCGTCTCATCCCCTTACACCCCCTTTTCGATAAAGTTTGGGACTTGCCTTAGTCTAGCGCTTTCGCAGAAACGAACAATCGGGTGATTGCTTGCAGTTTCCCTGCGGATTTTTCTGGAGCGGTGTAAATCAAGCAAACGAACGAGATGAACGAAATCGCGGACTTCGTTTGTACTAAGGTTGACGACGCCGCGGCTCTACGCTATCAATTTTAAGACGCGCCGGAGTGGCGGAACGGCAGACGCGTCGGACTCAAAATCCGATGGAGGCAACTCCGTGGGGGTTCAAGTCCCTTCTCCGGCACCAATCTGATTCGCCTATGTCAGTTGGCGAATTATTTGCGGCGGCGGGAGATCGCGGGATAAGGCGGGAATTCGCGGGGAAAGCTCAACAACGGCGCGGTCTTTTCGGCTTCATTGAAGCAGAATTTCAGGCGGCCAAATCCAACCGAAAATTAGCGAATTATTTGCAGCGGCGGCCAAAGTGGCGAATTATTTGCGGGCGAAAACGGCGTGATTTTGGCGTTCTGAGCACGCGAAAAACCCACGCCCAGCACGGCTTTTCCCAGCCTCAGACACGCCAAAAACTCACCTAAAACCTTGCCGCCATTTTTCCAATCCAACGGCAATCCAACGGCAGACCTAAAATTCCCAACGGCAACGCAAAATCGCGGAGTTAGCCGAGTCGGCCGAAAAATCCAACGGCAACTTTTAGAAGGTGTTTTTTATCTATTTTAGGGCGAGCAAATCCTTGACGGATTTGAGCGACTGAAAGTGGTCCTTGGCGCGCTGGAATTCGGGATCAAAACTGCCGCTCAAAAGGCCGATGTTTTTCGAGTGGTCGAATACCTCCTGCGCGGCGGCGCGGCTCGCCGGCTGCCAGCTCACGGTCTTGTCTACCGAGTGAACGAGATCAGCGGAGAGAAAGATAAAAGGAAGGCGGTCCTGGCGCGTGAGCAGATCGAGCGCCTTGCGGTCGGACTCCTGGCGCGGGTTGAGATTGGCGTCGCCTTCGAGCGGGTTGTCCTCGTTGTCGTAAACGCGAAACGCGACGCACGCGAGATGCGATCCGTCGTGCTCATAGCCGGCGATCGCCACCTGGAGCCGCAATCTTTTTTGTTTGAACGACTGGAGGCTGTCGACGCGCAGCACGAGCGCCGTCATGGCCGGATCGGTGAGCGCGAGCAAGGTCGGCGTGTAAACGGGGAGGTGGAGGAAAATCTTTTTCTGCGCTTCGGTGAGGAGCATCTAGCCGCGCATGGCGCGACGCGCTGCCCGCTGCTCTTCAGTGTCTTCGTCGCGCAGCTCCTTCGCCACTTGCTCGATTTTATCCCACGCGCCTTCGATCACGAGCGTCGCGAGCACGCTCTCCCAATCTCCCGCGTGGACCGGCTGCCACTCCTCACCGCCACTGTCCGGCCGGCAGCCATACACCGCGTCCATTAGATTATCATAGGAGTGGCGCCGCTCGACGGGAACCTCGGCCGGGCCGGATAGAGTCGCGTCCTTCGGCGGGGCGATGTCACCGGCGCCGATCTCTAGAATATCATTCACAGCCGACGCCTGCTCAGGGGAGCATAGAACGAGTGCGGCGCGGAGTTGTAAACCGGCCTCTTTTTTCGTCATGGTCGATCCCTCCTGTCTGCCTCCTTATATAAGGAGGCAGGAGCAGAGATCAAGCGGCAAACTAGTCCGCCGTCGGGATGGTAAATCCCCAATGCGCGGCGCGCTCACCATGCTTCACGCGCCACACTCCCTCTCTCACCGAGACGGTCTCGTGCTGATGTTTGACGTGCGTTAGAGTCGCGGCGCGGATCACCCAGTAGTCGCCGCCGTGCGCGAGAACCTGACCGCGCTTGTGCGGCGTGAGCAAATGCGACTCAGCAATCACGGCCGA
>DASXUF010000130.1 GCA_036504975.1 Candidatus Binatia bacterium
AGAGACCTGGAGGCGGCGCGAAAGAGCCTGGAGGCGACCGAGACGGCGTCGCTCGCGGACCGCTATCTGCACGAGCTCTCCGGCGGCGAGAAGCAGCGCGTGATGATCGCACGCGCGCTGGCGCAGGAGCCGGAGATTCTTTTACTGGACGAGCCGGCGGCGTTTCTCGATCTCAAACACCAGGTCCGGGTTTTCGACCTGTTGCGGCGGCTTAACCGCGAGCGCGGCTTGACCATCGTCGCCGCGCTTCACGACCTCAACCTGGCGGCGCTTTTCTTCCCGCGACTGGCGATGCTCTCAGGCGGGAAGATTTTTCGCGATGGTCCGGCGCGGGAGGTTCTCAGTGAGAAAAACATAGAAGAAGTGTACGGCGTCCAGGTTCGGGTCGAAATGGACGCCTCGCGGGAACGGCCGCAAGTCTTCTTACGCATTTAGAAATCGAGCTTGCAAAAAGATGGCGTTGAAGTTAAAGAGCACGTAGAAAGAAGCGCTCAGACGGAGGGCACTATGGAAGCGGCGGTTCGAGCACGCGGCGAGGAATGGATTTTCGCGGGACTCACGTTGCTCGGTCTCTTCGCGTTCTACGTCGTGGCGCTCGACCAGGGATTTCTCTTCTCTTTGGTTCAGGGCCCCGCCGCCTTCGATGTCAATCTGATCCACGAAGCCGTTCATGACGCGCGCCACGCCGCCGGCTTCCCCTGCCATTAGAGTCGTTTCGAGTTCCGGGTTCCGAGTCAACGCGCGATGCCTCTCAAGGATCTGCTTCGGTCGGCGATCATCGCCGGCTTGATGGCCGGGACGCTTTCCGCCGGCTTTCATTGGATTTTCACCGAGCCGGTTATCGATCGCGCCGTCGAACTGGAAGAGCGCGCGCATTCATCATCGCCGCGGCACGAGGCGGCGGTCGGCCGTCCAGCTCAGAAATTCGGGCTCTTCCTCGGCTTTTTTCTCTACGGCGGCGCTTCGGGGCTCTTCGTCGGTCTCCTCGTCTATGCGGCAAGGCCGTGGTTCGCCGGGATGAGCTACGCGCAACAGGGGTTTTTGTTCGCCGCGCTGCTCGGGTGGTCGGCGGGTATTTTTCCTTTGCTGAAATATCCCGCCAACCCGCCGGGAGTCGGTGAGGCGGAAACGATCGGTTATCGACAGGAAATTTTTCTTGCCTGTGCAGCGCTGTCTTTTTTGGGGGTAGTTTTGGCGATCGCGATTAAGCGCTGGACCGGTCCGGGCGCTTTCCCTTGGATCATCGTTGTGAATTTCTACGCGATGTATTTGATGTTGCTCCTCGTGGCTCTGCCGCCCAATCCCGATCCGGTCAAAGCGCCTGCGGAACTGGTCGATACCTTCCGCGGCCTGTCGCTATACGGACAGGCCCTGCTGTGGGGAGCCATGGCCTCTATCTTCTGGTGGCTCTGCAGAACGCGTGATTAACTTGACTTGGTCGGTAGCCGAAGAGTTGCTAAGACTGCAAGCTCCTGGGCCTGAGACATCCAGCGATCTTTCTCCAACGCCCAGTTTGCAATATTTGCATGACGTGGTGGAGGCTCATCCGACTCTACCTGCAAGCCGACGCTTCGTACGTGAGTTACCAATACATCGGCGCGTGCCAAAATGGTTCTTTTCACATCCGGTGTCACGTAAATATCTCCTAGTTGCCATACCTTTTTTTCGCTGAGACCGGATATTCGGAATACCGAGGTCTTGCGGTCACCTCGTGCCGGATGAAATGCTCGGGGTTTGACACGCCCGCTGGAAGCGGCGAAATGACCCTCTTGGTGTAGGTACCGAGTGGCGACTTCGTCAGCCGTTGGCTCCGTTGGTAGGCTGTGCGGTAACGTTTTGAATCCAATCCGCAATACCCGGCGGTAGAGCCTCGCGAAGATGTTCCGTACCATGGATTTTCCTGTGACCGTGCAAACCGGCGAACGTCAGCGTCCCGTCTCTACCGACACTGACGGTGAAGATTTGCCGTGGGCCGCGATCCCACTCAAATAAAATCTCGCCATCCGTATCGACTGAAATATCAGGAACCGGGAGACCATCGGGCAAGATCTGCAAGAACTGATTTGCGTACGCGTGGGTACTGGGCACGACCCGTGCAGAACCCATTCCATCCCAATCGTCCCCTTGGGCTGCAATGTACGCGGCGTCAAGCGCCTCCTGAGCCGCGCGCTTGGGTTCCCCCAGAGCCACACTACCGCGAAACTCAGCCACCGTGATGGTCAACTTGCGTAACGCCCGGGCTTCGGCGCTGAGTCCCCGGTCGACCCATGGGAGAGTGGCAAAGGCGCCTATCGGTGCGGCATCGGCAATACTCATTCGAATTGCCTCAAGGTTTCGTCCGTCAAGCTATTAAAGAAAATCAAATTCTTGAACGCTCTAAGCTGGTTAAAGGTCCGCTCGATCGCTGGATCTTCAGGAGAGAATTCTGCCTCTTTATAGGCGTCAATGTCAAGAATGACAGTGAACTTTTGCGCGTCAGTGGTCGGTTGCAAGGCTTGCGTAACATGCGCTGCGATAGCATCCTCTGGATTGTGAATAGTGACTCTTGTGAGAAAGCTGCTGACGTATTGAGGCAATTCAGGGGGAGCGAGCGGGGCGACTCTCAGGTAATTCTCGAATTTCTCCGCTCCGAGAGGAAGTGGAACGTGATTAATGTAGCGCACAGCAAGTCGAGTAACGGCTAGAGGCTTGGCGACATCTAAATAGAGGCGCCACAATTCCATCGCCCGTGGAAAAATGTCCTCCCAGCTCGTATAAGGCCGTAGTCGATTAAAGGTAAAACCGTCCACGCGAAATTGCCCTATGAGTTTTTCGTCTTCGCTCTTAAACAAATATCCCTGAAGACCAAGGTCCTGAACGAGGGGCGCCTGTCCTTCTCCCTTGAGGACTTTGATCATTGCTTGCATGCCACGGAGTTCTTCTGTTTTTGGTAGCCGCGTTGACAGTCGGTTTTTAACATTCCCAAAATCTTCTGCGTTTAGGTCCGGCCGTGCTTTAATCCGAAAATCTATTATCGCCTCTGTTATAGGGGCGTTTCGCAAGTGTCTAGGAGCGGGCATCTTATTCCTGTCAAATCATGGAAGAATTGTTGCGCTACGTAATCCGATTATCCCACCTGTGTCAACCACTCGTTAGAAGATCCGGAGCAATATCGCTCACCAACGAAGCCCTTGCCAATAGTCAAAAATAGAAGTCGTTTAGGCCGGTGTCACGAGCGGTTCGCCTTCCTGGTGCCCAGGGCGTCCTGGGCGATGATCATTTTCTGGATGTTCGAGGAGCCCTCGACGATTTGATACGACTTGGCGTCGCGGAGATAGCGCTCCACCGGGAATTCCGTCGAGTAGCCGTAGGCGCCGAGAATGCGGAGCGCGGCGTCGGCGGCGAACGCCGCGGCCTCGGCCGCGGTGTATTTCGCGATCGATACTTCGAGGTTGTTCGGCCGCTTTTGATCGGCGAGCCACGCGGCGCGGTAGACGAGCAGGCGCGCGGCTTCTTCGTGGACGATCATCTGCGCGATCAGATCCTGATTCATCTGGAATTGGCCGATCTTCTGGCCGAATTGCTCGCGCTGATTGCAGTAAGCGACCGCCGCCTCGCGCGCCGCCCGCGCCACGCCCAGCGCGCCGCCGGCGCAGTTGAGCCGCGTCTGGTTCAATTGCCACATGCAGACTTTAAATCCGTCGCCTTCTTTGCCGATGAGATTTTCCGGCGGCAGACGGAAGTTTTCGAACGTCAGCTCGCCGATCGGCGAGGCATGGGCTCCCATGGTTTTAAGCGCGCGGCGGCTGACGCCGGGCTGGTTGAGGTCGGCGATGAAGGCCGACATGCCGCGATGCTTTTGCGCCCTGTCGGTGTAAGCGTAGACGAGAGCGCTGTCCGCCACCGGGGCGTTGGAGATCCAGATCTTCGTGCCGTTGAGAAGATAGGAGCCGTCCTTCCGCGTCGCGGTTGTCCGCATCGCGGCGACGTCCGATCCCGCGTCCGGCTCGGTGATGGCGAAGCAGCCGATTTTTTCGCCGCGGACGAGCGGCGGTATCCAGCGTTTCTTTTGTTCTTCGCTGCCGAACTGGACCAGCGTCAGCGCAGGTCCGACCTGCATGTTGATGTAAACCCGTAGCGCGCTATGGGCGCGGGCGATTTCCTCGGTGATCAGCGACAGCGCGAGAAAACCGAGGCCGCTGCCGCCGTAGCTCTCGGGAATCACCGCGCCGTAGAAACCCAGGTCGCCCATTTTAACCGCCAGGTCCTTGCGAAATCTCTGTTGCTTGTCGTCTTCGGCCGCGCCGGGCGCGATCTCTTTCTCGGCGAAATCGCGGGCCAGATCGCGCACCGCTTTTAATTCGTCCGACAACTCAAAATCCATAGTTCCCCTCCTCAGGAATCGTAAAACGTAAGGGGTTAGGGGTTAGGCGTGAGAAAATCGAAATCCCCTTACCCCTCACGCTTTACGCCTGACGAATTCAGCAGGCTGCGCGCGATCACCAACTTCTGAATCTCGGAGGTTCCTTCGTAAATTCTCAGTGAACGCACGTCGTTGTAAAGCCGGGCTACCGGCGTGTCCGCCACGACGCCGATGCCGCCGTGGATCTGCAGCGCCTGATCGACGATTCTCTGCGCCGCCTCGGTGGCGAAGAGCTTTGCCATCGACGCGCCTTTTTTGACATCCGCCTCGCCGCGATCGTGCGCCCAGGCGGCTTGATAGACGAGCAGGCGCGCGGCTTCCAGCTCGGTGGCCATGTCGGCGAGCTTGAACTGAATGCCCTGGAATTGTCCTAGCTTCTGTCCGAACTGCTGCCGTTTTTGGCTGTAACGCAACGCTTCGTCCAGGGCCCGGCGCGCCAGGCCGACGGCCGCCGCGCCGACGGTGCAGCGCAGCGTGTCGAGCGTGGCGAAGGCGATTTTGATTCCGTCTCCTTCGCGGCCCAGAAGATTCGATTCCGGCACCACGCAGTTTTCCAAGGCGATAACGCCGATGGGATGAGGCGATAACAACCGGAGTTTTTCCTTGATCGTGAAACCGCGGCTGTCGCCGTCGACGATAAAGGCGCTGAGACCCTTTCCTCTGTTTTCCGGATCGGTCGAAGCGAACACGACATAGCTGTGAGCGATGCCGGCGTTGGAGACAAAGGATTTGACGCCGCTCAGAGAATATTCGCGGCCGCGCTTCACCGCCCGCGTGCTGATGGAGGCGACATCCGAGCCGGCCTCCGGCTCGGTCAATGCGAAGGCGGCGATTATCTCGCCGCGCGCCATAGGAGGGAGACGGCGGGATTTCTGCTCGTCGGTTCCCGCGAGCGTGATCGGATAGCTCCCGAGCGCCTGAACGGCGAACATCGTATCCGCCAAGGCGGAGGCGTAAGCCAGCTCTTCTCTAAGGAGACAGACGTCACGCACCTGGATTTTGTCGCGCGCGCCGCCGAAGCTCTTCGGCACTGCGTACCCGAGCCATCCCGCGCGGCCGAGTTCTTCGACGATCCGCCGCGAGGCCTTTTCTACGTCTGGGTCTTCGCCGCGTTCATGCGAGAAAATTTTCTCGGCCCACGAGCGCGCCCGCTCCTGCAACGGCAGGTGTTCGCTGTCGAAGTACGGAAGCATCGCCTGTCTCGCTAAGAACGGTTGAACGTCGGCGCTCTTTTCTCCACGATAGCCCGATAGCCTTCGCGAAAATCCGCCGTCTCCATGCAGATGGCCTGTGCCCGCGCTTCCATTTCCAAGGCCGCGTCGAGATCCATCTGCATTTCCCGATTGAGCAGTTGCTTGGTTAGGCCTAAAGCATAGAGCGGGCTCTCTTTGAGGCGCTCTGCCAGAGCGTAAGCTTCTTTCATCAAATCCTCATGGCGCACCACTCGGTTCGCCAAGCCGATGCGCCACGCTTCCTGCGCGTCGATGGCATCTCCCAGAAACAAAAGCTCGGTGGCGCGTCCCTGTCCGACGATTCTCGGCAGCAGATGAAGTGCGCCCATGTCGGCGCCGGAGAGCCCCACCCGGACGAATAAAAAGGCAAATCTCGCGTGAACCGACGCGATTCTGAAATCACTCGCCAACGCCAGCATGGCGCCGGCGCCGGCGGCCATGCCGTTGACTGCGGCGATGATCGGTTTCTTCAAGTTACGCATGTTCTTCACGACGTCGCAGCTCGCGCGCGTGAAACGGTAAAGCGAGTCGCCTTTCATATTGACCAGTTTTGCGATGATGTCGTGCACGCTGCCGCCTGAGCAGAAACCTTTACCCTCTCCGGTCAGCACCAGGACCTTGACCGCGTCGTCGTCAGCCGACTCTCGCGTCAACCGTTCGAGCTCTTCGTAAGTCTTGAAGGTGAGCGCATTGAGCTTACCAGGATCGTTCAGCCGCACCGTCGCGATGCCGTCTTTGATTTCGTAGATGAAATTTTCGTAAGCCATACGATACGACTCCTCTGTTGTGATGGAGTACGGGTCCAATACTCCATGACTCCAATGCTTTCACGTATTCGCCGTTCACATTAGGACCTCTGTTGATCGGCGTCAACCTTCCTGCTGTTGCGACCCCTATGGGCACTCTCTATAATCAACTCATGCTTTATCGAGGCTCTCATCTCTTTCTCACTGTTCTGATTGCCGGCTGCTCGTACCTTCCGTCTTCACAGAAGGCGCCGGTGGCGCATACGATCCAGGAAGATGAAGACACGAAAATCAGCCGGCAGTTCCGCCGCGAGGCCAAGAAGCAGCTAAAATTGCTGAACCACCCGGAAATCGAGGGCTACGTGGACCAGGTCGGGCGAAGGCTTCTGTCGGTGATGGGGCCGCAGTCTTTCGAATACCGCTTTTTTGTCGTGGAAGATTCGCAGTTGAATGCTTTCTCGGTGCCGGGCGGATCGATTTATTTTTACACCGGACTGCTTGAGCGAGCGAAGAACACGGCCGAGGTGGCCGCCGTCATGGGCCATGAAATCATTCACGCGAAAGACCGCCATCTGGCGCGCCTTTCCGGGGGACCGGACCCCGTAAGCATCTTGGGGATGCTGGGAATGATCCTTGCCCGCGGCGGAGCGGCCGGTCAAGCCGCCGGAGCCATCAGCCAGGGCATTGCGGCGAGCCGCCAATTTGCTTTCAGCCGCCAATTGGAAATGGAAGCCGACACTCTCGGCGTAAAGTACATGGCGCAGGCGGGGTACGATCCCAAGGGAGCCCTGGGCTTCATGAAAACCCTCGACCAACAAAGAGCCATTAGCCAGTCCGATATCCCGCCTTATCTCATGACCCATCCCATGACGCAGGAACGCGTTGCCAACATGGAGTTGCTTATTCGCTCGGTGAGGGTTGAGCGCCCCAGCTCGGACGGACCGGACCCGCTCAAAAAAGTCCAGGTCATGCTGCGGTTGGAGCGGCACGACGAGGCGGCGGTCATAAACGAATACGAAAGGATCGCCGGCCAAAGCCCCGATAATGCCGAGGCGAGGCATTTTATCGCATTAGCGCAGCAGTCTCAGGGAAAACTGGCCGAATCACGCGCGAATTTTGAGAAGGCGAGGGCGCTCGATCAGCGCCGGCCGGGAATCGATCGGGACCTCGGGAGGCTTTACGGCCAGATGGGTGAGTTCCAGCTCGCTCACGAAGCGCTCGATCGCGCGCTGAGCGCTCAGCCGCGTGAAGCTTTGAATCATTTCTACTTGGGCGAATTGTTCGAACGCGAAGGCAACCTGCGCGACGCGGCGAGGGCGTATCTCGATGCGACCAATCTGGCTCCGCTGTCGCCCGTTGCGTTCAACCGTTTGGGCCTGGCTTACGGCAGAATGAACCGCCCGGGCGAGGGCTATTACTATCTGGCCCGCTCGATGCTACTTCAAGACGAGGATGCCAGAGCTATCGCGGATTTCGAGCGGGCGATAAAGATTCTTGGCCCCAACTCGCCGCGCGGCCAGATGATAAAAGAAGAGCTGCATCGATTAAAAGCCAGGGGGAGATGATTTATTCCGCCGCAGAGGCGGAAAGCGAGTAGAGCTTGCCCCTGGAGGATGAGGGTCTGGCCAGCTTCTGCTCCCGCTTCAACAGAAATCCTCGCGTGTAGTCGGGATCGAAACCCAACAACCCGCAGATATTATCGAAGGAGAAAAGCCACTCCGTGCCTTGATTCTCGATCCATTCCAGGGAATTTTGGTAGAGTTCCCGACCCATGCTGTTACGGGAGCCGCGATATTTCTCAAGACACTCCACGGCGTCTTTAAAAACCGCGATCATCAGTCTCTTTTCGCCCTCGAGCTGGCGGGATAGACCCCGGTTGCCATAGAATTGGGAAGGCAGGCAGGTATCCGGTTCCAGGATCCGGGCTAAGAAATCATCGTACATTATACAGCCTTTTGTGCTAAAAAGTCGAAAGAATACATACCTATAGCACAAGCCGTTTAAAATTTCAACGGAATTCTTTGCTCACCGCTCGGAAATGGGCTCGGATACGAAATTCCAGGCAATACAATACGTTAATCAGGCAAAACCGTCCATCAACCCGGCCAGCTTAGCCTTCGCCACATAGTGGTCCCAAACTTTCTGGATGACTGAAGGCTTTCTCCGACCTTTGCCGACCCGGGCTACCTCGTCGTCGGTATAAAATTTGACCGGTCCTAACGTGGAGGCAAGGCAGAGGCGTGCGGCGCTCTCCTCCAAGTCTACACAGGCGGCAAAGGTCCACTCGATCGATTGGCCGACGACGATCGATCCGTGACCGCGGAGGATAGCGGCGTCGCCTTTTCCGACGGTTCGAGCGACCTGGTCGCCCTGTTCGTCGGTGTGGATGAGGGTGGGGTCCTGATAAACCGGGATGGCGCCCGGGCCGAACAAGGCGCCGGGATTGGAAGCGGGAATCAGCGGTCGATCCGCCATGCTCAGCACCACGACCATGCGGTTGTGTAGATGAGCCACGCTTTGGACGTCGTCCCGTGCGCGGTAGGTGCGGATGTGCATCGGCAGTTCTGACGGCGGATTCCATTTGCCGTCGACTCGCTTGCCGTCGCGGTCTACGGTCACGACATCGTCGGGCGTCACTTCGCAGCGGCTGACCGGATGGCCGTGAATCAAAAAACGGTCGGTGCCGGGAATTCTCACGCTGATGTGGCCGCTGTAATC
This sequence comes from Candidatus Binatia bacterium, assembly GCA_036504975.1. Classification (NCBI taxonomy): domain Bacteria; phylum Candidatus Binatota; class Binatia (SeqCode); species Binatia bacterium. The sequence goes on from DASXUF010000130.1 coordinate 9,099, forward strand.
GACCAACTCCGCGACGAACAACATGCGGCAGGCCATCGCCACTTTCTTTTTCAGATCATCCATCTCCGACATGAACTTCTCCTTTGGGTTTTAAAACTTGGCGCCGTCCGCGGCGCGTGCGTTGGACTCTCCTATCACAGAGTTAATTTATTTTACAGTTGATCGCGCCGGCTTGCCTGTCCGGCGGAGAAATGGTTACTTGAAGCAACCTAGAGAGTAGTTTTTATGGCCGGCAACAGCGCCGAAGGCATCCGCTGGGACTTGAGCGATCTTTTCGCCTCGCACGACGACCCGCGGATCGAAGCCACGCTCCGCGAGTGTCGCGCGCGAGCGGAGAGCTTCGGCCTTCGGTTCCGCGGCAAGATCGCTCGAATCACCCCGAAAGAACTCCACGATGGGCTTAGAGAATTGGAAGAGATCGAGGACTCGCTCAGCCGGGTCGCGAGTTATTCCAGCCTGCTCTATTCAGCGGACTCATCGAAGCCTGAATACCAGGACCTGGAGCAGAAGGTCGAGCAGCGGGTGACCGAGGTGAGAAACCTGCTTCTCTTCTTCGAGCTGGAATGGCTCGTGCTGGACGATGAAACGGCGGGACGGTTGATGAGCGAACCGGCGTTGAGAGGCTACGTGCATTTTCTTAAAAGCCTCCGCCGCTTTCGACCCCACAAGCTTTCCGAGCCCGAAGAGAAAATCGTCAACGAGAAAGACAATACCGGCAGAAACGCCTTCGGCCGGCTCTTTTCCGAGATAACGTCCACGTTGGTCTTTCCGTTCGAACGCGACGGTAAAAAGGAAGAGCTCACGCTCAGTGAGATTCTCGCGCTCCTGCACGAGTCGGACCGGGAAGTCAGGCGGAGAGCCATGGACACCCTTTACCAGGAGCTTTCGACACACGGACAAACGCTCACTTTTATCTATGACACGCTTGTCCAGGACCACTTGACGATGGACCGGCTGCGCCGCTATCCGGATCCGATGATCGAACGGCATCTGGTCAACGAGATCGACGGCGAGGCGGTACGCCGGATGATGAACGTGACCGAGGCGAACTACGGCATCGCCCACGACTATTTTCAGCTCAAAGCGCGACTACTCGACCTTCCCCATCTCGCCTTGTACGACCAGTACGCTCCGGTAGGAAAGGAGCTGACGCCTTTCGCATTTGCACAAGCGCGAGAGGTGATTCTGGAGGCGTTCGATGCTTTCAGCCCGGTTTTTCGTCAAACGGCGTCCGAGTTTTTCGCCAAGCGCTGGATCGACGCGGAGATCCGCAAAGGGAAGAGGGGCGGCGCTTTTTGCGCCTCGCCTTCGCCGAAGCTCCATCCCTATATTCTCTGCAATTACACCGATAATTTGCGCGACGTGATGACCGTCGCGCACGAGCTGGGTCACGGCCTACACGGCAGCCTCAGCCGCAAGCAGAGCTATTTCAACTACGATACGCCGCTGACGACGGCCGAGACCGCGTCGGTGTTCGGCGAGATGCTGGTGTTCGATTATCTGGTCGAGCGGCAAACCGACCCTCGAGTCCAGGTTGCTCTCATCGCCGGCAAGCTCGAGGATATGTTCGCCACGGTCTTCCGCCAAAACGTGCTCACGCGCTTCGAAGAAGCCGTTTTCGCCAAGCGCCGCGCTGGGAGGTTGACGCCCGAGGCGGTCGGTGAACTTTGGATGGGATCCAACAAACCGTACTATGGGAACGCAGTCGAGGTGCCCGACGGGTATCGCTGGGCCTGGTCTTACATTCCTCACTTCATCCACAGCCGCTTCTACTGCTATAGCTACGTCTTCGGCCAGCTTTTGGTTCTCGCGCTTTATCGCATGT
>DASXUF010000131.1 GCA_036504975.1 Candidatus Binatia bacterium
TGGCCGCCCGAGACCAAAGAATTCATGCTCAAGCAAGAGAACGCTCTGATGATTCCGGCGCCGTTCTCGCCGCTGCATTGAGGGCGGAGGACGTCCGAAATCGCTCTCCTAGGAGGATTTATGAAGCGACTGATGCTCATCACGGCGCTCCCGTTTGTCTTGATCGCATCGCTCGCGTGGAGCGCCGACCGGATCAGAATCGGCTATAGCTCCATAAGCGGCTCGTACATCGGCCTGTGGGTCGCACACGATGCCGGGCAGTTCGCCAAGGAGGGACTCGAAGACCAGTTGATCCTCATTCCCAGCGGCAGCCAACTGGCCCAAGTCATCGTCTCCGGCGAAATCGAGATCGGCTCTCTCAACGGCAGCTCCGCTATGGCCGCCGCCCTCCAGGGCGCCGACATCAAGATCATCGGAAACAATACGAACAAGATGATTTTCTCCATCTATGCGAGACCGGAAATCAAGAACGTCGAAGGGCTCAAAGGAAAAAAAATCGGCGTCACTCGCTTTGGGTCAAGCACCGACATCTCGGCCAGGTTTGCCCTCAGAAAGCATCATCTTGATCCGCAAAAGGATGTAACGATCATTCAAATGGGTGCGATGAGTTCCATCGCAGGCGCACTCCAGAGCGGCGCTATCGACGCCGGCTTGGTCTCTCCTCCGACTCTCTTCGCTATGGACAAACTCGGCTTCAAAGAGATGGTGAATATCACCGACATGGATCTTCCTTTTCCCAATCCGTCGTTGGTCGTCCAGGGAGGCATCCTGCGGAACAAGCCTGAAGTGATCGACCGGTTCATGCGCGCCTATGCGCGCGGCATCCATCGGGCCAGAACCGACAAAGAACTGACGCTCAAATCGCTGGCTAAATATACCAAGGTAGAGGATGCCACCGTTCTGCAGCAAGCCTACGATCTCTACGTCGGCAAAGTTTTGGAAAAAGCGCCTTACATCAATATGGCCGGGATGCGGAACGCGCTGGACGATCTAGCCAAAACGGTTCCCGCAGCGAAAAATGTCAAGCCGGAGCAATTTATCGAGCAGCGCTTTCTGGACAATCTGGAAAAAGGCGGCCTGCTGAAGGAGCTTTACCGCTAATCCGAATTTCCCTTTGTCTGCCATCCAGAACCATGCTCTACAAGACACTCGTGCGCCCGCTGATGTTTCTCCGGGACGCGGAAAAAACACATGAGCAGACGCTCGCGTGCCTCGCCCGCCTGGGTTTTTTAGAAGGCGCGCTGGAGAATTTTTTTTGCGTCGATGACGACCGCCTTCAAGTTCGCGTCGGCTCGCTGACGTTCGCCAATCCGGTGGGCCTCGCCGCCGGCTTCGACAAAAACGGCGTCGCGATTAAAACCTGGCCGGGATTCGGATTCGGATTCGTCGAGATCGGCGCCGTCACGGCGCAGGCGCAGCCGGGCCAGTCCAAGCCGCGTCTCTTCCGTCTTCCCGACGACGACGCGTTGATCAATCGCCTCGGATTCAACAACGAAGGCGCGGAGGCCATCGGCGCCAAACTCAAAGCGCTGCGGGCGAACGGGCGCCCGCTCAAGATTCCGCTCGGCATCAACATCGGGCGCACCAAAATCGTCGCCACGAAAGACGCGGCGGTGGATTATCTTTTCACTTTCGAGAGACTTTTTGCCTTTGGAGACTACTTCACCTTGAACGTCAGCTCTCCGAACACGCCGGAGCTGCGCGATCTGCAGCAGAAGGGACATCTCGCGACGCTGTTGGAGACGATCCAGACGAAAAATCGCGAGTTGGCGCGGAACTCAAGAATCCAGGACAGGCCGGTTTTCGTCAAGATCGACCCGGACATGGAGCTCGATCAGGTCGATGAGATCATCGCGGTAGCTCAAGCGCAGAAAATCGCCGGCATCGTCGCGACCAACGCGAGCGCCTTTTTGCGCGAGAACCTGACGGCACGGGTCGACGAGCCGGGCGGGCTTAGCGGCAAGCCGCTCCGGGCGAGAGCGACCGCGTTCATCCGGCACATTTACAAACGAACTCGCGGCGGCATGCCGATCATCGGCGCGGGAGGAATTTTCACCGCCGCAGACGCGTACGAAAAAATCCAGGCCGGCGCCTCGGCGGTGCAGATCCTGACTGGATTCGTCTACGAAGGTCCCGGCGCTGTGAAGCGGATCAACCGGGGGTTGCTCAGGCTCATCGAGCGCGACCGATTCAAAAATATTTCCGCGGCGGTCGGCACCGCGGCATGAGGGGTCACGGATTGATCGTCAACGTTAAAGTTTTCTGGTCGCTGCCTCCCAGTGGGTCGGTTACCTCAACCGTGAGACCCGAACTGATGGCCGCAGTGGGCACGCCGGAAATGATGCCCATACTTTGATCAAGCTGTAATCCGTTTGGAAGCGCGCCGGAAATCAACGACCACGTGAAGGGTTTCTTTCCGCGAACGGCGTTCAGTTCCGCCCGGTAGTTTTGGTTGACCCTGCCTGTTTTCAATCTTTGATTAACGATTCTCAAGGGCTTTCGCACGGTGATATCGAAGCGTTTCCTCACGGTTGTTCCAACTTGATCTGTGACTTGCAGTGTAAAAAAGAACTTATCCGACCGGGTGGGCATGCCGGCGATGCTATCGGAGCTTACCGTTGTCAGCCACACGGGCCGTCCGTTCACCCTGGCCACCGTGTACGGCGGTGTTCCACCGAGGATTTCCAGATCGGCGCTGTAGTTAACTTCCACCTCACCGTCTGGAAGAGAAGAGGCATTGATAAAAAACGGGACTGCGCTCGAAATACGGTAAATCTTGCCTTCTAAAAGAGAGAGGACATAAAGAAAACCGTCCGGCCCCACTTTCAAATCCGTGATATAGCTAAACCCGGTGCCGAAAACGATCTCATCGAAGTTGTCGCCGTTGTCCACCACGAGATCCGAAAGGCCGGGTGTAGAAAATTTAAATCCATTCCGTAATGCGTTGGGCTGAAAACGATAGAGAATGTCATTGTTCACATTGCCGACGAACACGTCGTTTTCGTACTGTGGACCTAACTGCGGTGACTCGAAAAATACAATGGCTGTGACGCCGATCGGATTTTGCCAGGAGAATTTGGGGTCGGCATAATGCGAACCAGCAAGTGAAAACAGATCGGACAGGTTGTCCGGGTCGCGACTGTCGGGACCCATGATCTTTTCCCAGCCGCTGTTGAAGCCGGGCTCGATGAGATTGATTTCATCGTAAACGTTCGGCCCGTTTTCGGTATCCCATAGTTTGCCCGTTACAGGGTCGAAAGCTATGCCGAAGGAGTTGCGAATGCCGTAGGCATAGTACTTGTTAACGGGATCTCCCAACGAGAAGAAAGGATTGTTTATTGGAACTGTGCCATCGTCGTTGAGTCTCAGAATAACGGAAGTATCGTCTGGTGGATTCCCGGTCGAAACATTCTGAAGCTGGCCGTTCTGGCCGAGATCGCCAATGATCACGTAAAGTTTTCCGTCGGGGCCAAAGGTTATAACCCCACCGTTGTGCCCCCCGGAGCTCGGCAGATTTAAAATCAGCGTGGGGTTAATTAGAGCGGTGCCGTCCCAAACAAATCGATAAACGCGATTCCCAACGGCAGAGCTGAAAACATCACTACCCGTACTGCTCTCGGTATAATAAAGATATACGAAGGGAGTCGTTGGAAAATCGGGGTGGATGGCAATACCTAGAAGTCCGCCTTCGCCGGCGAAATCGACAGCGACGTCCAAAACTTCTCCGGACTGAAGAACCCCGTTGATGACACGGCGAACCCGGCCGTCATCCTTCTGCAGAACCAGGATGTCGTCGCGTCCGATAAACGCCATCGTCGTCGGAGAGCTCAAACCGGAAACAATCTCGGTGACTTGAAGATTTGGATCTATGAGCGATGGCGCGGAAAAGCATGGAGAGGCAGAGAGGAGGAAAAGTAGTAACAGGGCGAAGCGCGGCAACATTAAACCTCAGGGATTGATCGTCAACGTGAGGGTTTCTTGGTCCACGCCGCCGAGCGGATCGGCGACCTGAAAGGTAAGATCGACCGTTGCGGACGACGTTGGCCTGCCTCTGAGCACGCCGCTCGTGTTAAATACCAACCCGGCCGGAATCGCTCCGGACACCAATGACCACGTGTAGGGCCTTCTCCCTCCAATGGCGCTAAGCACCTTCCTGTAAGGCCTGCCCGCTTTGCCGACTTTTAGAGTTGTCGTCTCGATGTCCAAGGCATTGACGACCTGAAGCATGAATTGCCCGCTGGTGACCGCACCGACGTTGTCGGTGACTTCTAGCGTAAAGACGAATTTTCCTGTGACGGTCGGAGTGCCGGTGATGCCCAGAGGATCGGTTAAGAGACCGGCAGGAAGGGCTCCACCGGTCAGAGCGACTGTATATGGCGCTGTGCCGCCGCCGATCCCAAGGTCTGCGCTGTACGCCGCGTCCGCTTCCGCCAATGGAAGAGCGACAGCGCCGATGAAAAGCGGCGTGACCGCGAGCGAGATGCGGTAGATCGCGCCGGCGCCGATGGACACGAGGTAGAGAAAGCCGTCCGGCCCGACTTTCAAGTCCGTGATGCCGTTGAAGCCGGTGCCCAAAATCACCTCGTTGGACTGACCGCTCTGGTCGATGACGTGATCCAACAGCGCCGGGTTGGTGAAAATAAATCCGTCGCGCGCCGGATTCGGCTCAAAATGGTAGAGGATGCCGTTGTTGACGTCGCCTACAAAAACATCGTTCTCGTACTTTGGCCCCAACTGCGCCGAGTCGAGAAAAACGATTCCCGTCACGCCGACCGGGTTGCGCCAGGAGAACTTGGGGTCGGCGTAATGCGAGCCGGCAAGCGAAAACAAGCTCGACACGCTCTGCGGATCGCGGCGATCCGGCCCCATGATTCGTTCCCATCCGCTGTTGAATCCCGGCTCGACCATGTTGATCTCATCGTATGCGTCGGGGCCGTTTTCAGTGTCCCATAACTTGCCCGTAACGGGATCGAAAGCCATGCCGAAAGAGTTCCGGATCCCATAGGCGTAGTACTTGTCCACGGGTGTTCCCAGGGAAAAGAAAGGGTTGTCTGGCGGAACTGAGCCGTCGTCGTCAAGCCGCAAAATGACCGAGGTATCGTCGGGGGCCGAACCGCCGGGAAAATTTTGCAGTTGGCCGTTTCGATTGAGATCGCCGATGATCACGTAAAGTTCTCCGTCCGGACCGAAAGTTATCACGCCGCCGTCGTGATTGGGCCCGGGCGTTGCCGGAAGGTCCAGTATTAGTTGCGGGTTGATGAGCGCGGAGCCACCCCAAGTGTAGCGGTAAACACGGTTTCTCAGCGGCGTGCCGCTTTCCGTGTAATAGAGGTATACGAACTGGTTGCTGCCGAAGTTGGGATGGATCGCGATGCCCAAAAGGCCGCGCTCGGAATTGTTATTGACGTTGACGTTCAAAACATCGCCGGCTTGCAAAACACCGCCGATGACACGGCGGACTTTTCCGTTGTTTTTCTCCAAGACGAGGATGTCATCGGGTGCGATGAAAGCCATCGTCGTCGGCAAATTCAAGCCGGAAACGACTTCCGTGACCTGAAGACTAGCATCTCTAAGCGACAGCGCGGCAAAAGAGGAGGAGGCTGAAAAAATAAACCCGGCGAGAAATAGATAGAACGCTTTCATGCTTAAAAACGCCTGTAGTATACCGCCATACCGCGCAAATCTCCATCGGCGAGCCTTCTCCGCTCATATCCGCGTATTCCTTCGAATGACTTGCATTTCTACCGCCTACTGCCTCTTGCCTAATGCCTATGACTCGGTTACCGTTCTCGCATGCCGCGCCGATTCATCATCGAGGTAGAAAAAGATTATTTCAATTTCGCCTCGGCCCACTTTCTGGTTTTTGCCAACGGCAAGCGCGAAGCGCTCCACGGCCATAATTATCAGGTCTCGGTCGCGGTCGAGGGGGATTTGGATCGCGCCGGCGTCGTGCTCGACTTCATCGCCTTCAAGCCGCTGGTCAAACAAATTTGCGACGAGCTGGACCACCGCACGCTCATCCAGCGCGATTCTTCCGCGCTGAAAATTCGCCGCGGCGACGGCCACGTCGTCGTGCTGTATCGGGACCAGCGCATCGTGCTCCCGCGGCGCGACGCGCTGCTGCTGCCGATCGCCAACACCAGCACCGAGCTGCTGGCGGA
>DASXUF010000132.1 GCA_036504975.1 Candidatus Binatia bacterium
CTTTGAAAAACTCATGGCTGTTGTCATTATTGTAGGTGACACAAGGGCTGAAGACGTCAATCAGCGAAAAGCCTCTGTGCTGGATGCCTCCCTTGATGAGCTCAACGAGATGTTTTTGCTGTCCGGTAAATCCGCGGGCTACGTAGGTGGCTCCCGCGGCGATCGCGAGGGGCATCGGATTGATCGCGTTCTCCACGCTGCCGAAAGGCGTGCTCTTGGTCTTCATCCCCTTGATGCTCGTCGGCGAGACCTGGCCCGTGGTGAGTCCATAGATCTGATTGTCCATCACGAGATAGGTGAGATCGACGTTCCGGCGCATCGTGTGGAGGAAATGGTTTCCGCCGATGGCGTAGCCGTCCCCGTCGCCGCCGGTCGCGATGACCTTCAGTTTATGGTTCGCGAGCTGGGCGCCCGTGGCCACCGCCAGCGCGCGACCGTGCAGCGTATGCATGCCGTAGGCATTCACATACCCCGGCAAATTGGAAGAGCAGCCGATGCCGCTCACGGTCATCACCTCGTGCGGTTGAAGCTCCAGCTCGACGAGCGCCTGCTTGAGCGCGGCGAGAACACCGAAATCTCCGCAGCCGGGACACCAATCCGGATCAACTTTACCTTTGAAGTCCTTGACGGTGAGCTTGGGACCGTTCCTCTTGGCTACAACCCTACTGCGATTTTCGACTGCTGTTTCGTCCATCATGGGTAGACTCATATTGTTTCTCCTTAGCCGGCTTGACTCCTCTGCCATAGCCAAGCTGGACGCATCTCTCCGGTCCGATGCGATACGACCGTCATACGCTCGAAGGAAAAATACGCTTGCATTTTCCTCGTCCCACGCATCGGACCTCCGAGATACATCCAACTTGGCATTCTGTCAGACCATGACTTCATGGACCGGCACGTAATCTTTGAGCGCGCCCGTCAGGATCGCTTTCGCGCCGTCCACGATGTGGTGCGGCATAAACGGCTCGCCGTCGTATTTATGGATATGGCCGTCGGCCGCGATGCCGGTCTCCGAGCGCAGGTAGCGCGCAAATTGGCCGCTGTAATTGTTTTCCACGATGACGAGTTTTTTGCTTTGCGAGACGATGGCCTGGATCTCATCCGAGTGGAGCGGCACGAGCCACTTGATCTGAAGATGGTTCGCGACGATTCCTTCCTCGGCGGCGAGCTTCTCGATCGCCTCGCGGATCACCCCATCGGTCGAGCCCCAACCCAGCAGCGTGACTTGAGCGTCGCTCGGGCCTAAGAGCTTGGGCGGCTCCAGCAGGGAAAGTATGCCCGCCATCTTGCGCATCCGTTTTTCGTGAATCGCCTGGCGCTTGTGCGGGTTGGTGAATTCGTCGCTGATCAGCACGCCGTCTTCGTCGTGTTCGTCGGTCGCGACCACGTGGACGTATCCCGGCGTGCCGGGGAGAGCGCGCGGCGAGACGCCGCTTTCGGTCAACTCGTAGCGCTTATAAGAACCATTCGCGGGCGGCTTATCTCCGTTAATTCCTATGATCTCTCCGCGCTCGATCGGCACATTGAAATCCAACTCCGCCGGATCGACGCTCGATCTCCCTTCCGACAGCAGGAGGTCGGAAAGGACGATGCCCGGGCATTGGAATTTGTCGACCAGGTTGAAGAGCTGCGGCACGGTCTTGAAACAATCCGTGATCGTGGTCGGCGCAACGATGATGCGCGGGTAATCGCCTTGGCCTGCTCCCATCACCTGCCAGAGATCGCCTTGCTCTGTTTTGGTCGGCACGCCGGTGGCTGGACCGGCGCGCTGCACGTCGATGCAAACCACCGGGATTTCCATCATCGCCGCCGATCCCAGAGCTTCGCTCATGAGAGCGAAGCCGCCTCCCGAGGTGGCGCACATGGCGCGGCAGCCGGCATGCGCGGCGCCGATCGCCATATTCATAACCCCAATCTCGTCTTCGACTTGGCGCACCATGATGCCCAACTCGCGGCCATGCCGCGCCATCCAATGCAGCACGCCGGTCGAGGGACTCATCGGATAGGCGCAGTAAAATCGCACTCCGGCCGCGGCCCCGCCCATCGCCAGCGCCTGGTTGCCCTCGAAGAACGCGAGTTTCTTGCCGGTGTCGGGGAGCGAGAAGGGAAACGGCTTGAAGTGAGCCGCGGCATAATCATAGCCGGCGCGCGCGACGCCCACGTTCTCGGCGATCACGGCCTCGCCTTTTCTCTTGAATTGAAGCGTCAGGATCTCTTCGAGCGGTTTGAACTCGACGCCGATCAGTCGCAACAGAGCGCCAAGGGCGATGGTATTTTGCACCAGATCGCCTTTGATGTTGGGCGCGAGCTCTTTGACCGAAAAGGAACAGAGCTGCACGCCGTCGGCGGCGGCTCCAGGTTTGATCTTGTCGCTGTTGTAGAGGACGGCCGAGCCGGCCCTCATGAGCTTCAGATGCCGGTCCATGCTGTCCTGGTTCAAGGGGACCAGCGCGTCCAGCTTGTCGCCCATGCTGAGAACGGGTTGGTCGCTGGTGCGCAGCGTTAGAAAAATATGGCCGCCGCGTATAATGGACTGGTACGCGTTGTAGGCATTTAGATGAAGGCCGCGCCGCACGAAAATTCGCGCCAGAATATCTCCCGGAGTTGCAATCCCCTGGCCGGCAGCGCCGCCAATTCCGATGGCGAGATCAAATTTACCCATGGAAGATCTCCTGCGAAATTGTCTCCAACTACCGCAATCGTGTCTGGCTCTCTATTAGTCCCCTTGCTTTAAAGTTGCAAGCTTTATTACGTCCTGGAGCACGATCGTGAAGAGGTCGATTACAGAAAGCAGCCGACGAACGAGCAGATCCTGGAGGCGCTGGAAAAAGTTCCTTAACTTCTAAAGATAAGTCGCGGCAGAAAAATTCCGAGTCAGAAGAGACGGGAGATCTTAATCCTCGATCTCTATGCGTCCGGGCCGCGTTCCTCGCTTGCGCCACCGTTGTTGGACCCGCTCGTAGTCCTCGATAGCTTTCGGACCCGCCCGGTTCATTCCCTCTTTCGCCTTATCCGGATCGTGCCAGCGATACCCGACGAACTCCGCATAAAACGGCGCCATGTGGAGTCCTTCCCGGCGGCGCGCGCGGGAGGCCAGGACGTACCGAAGCGCGGCCTCGATCGTCGGCGGATCGGTCCAGTCGGCGCGAAAAAGTACCTTACCTCCGCGCCCGATGAGATAGGTCATGTTAGGCAGCATGCCGTAAAGCTTGTGTCCCGTGCCGATCAGGTCGTCAACCAATATCGGTCGCTCGACGTTGAACTGCTTCTGGAAAGTTTTCGCATGGGAGAGCTTTTGCTCTATAGTTCGATGCGCGGGAAAATTCTCGCCTGGATGAGCTTCGCGCGCGTAGAGGAAAACGAACGCAATGCCTTTACCGGCATATTCCCGAGCCATCGGTTCGAGCGCCGGCGCCGCCAGCGCGCAGTACGGTCAGGTGAGAGAACCAAATTCGATCAGCAGGTCGCCTTGTTTCCAGTAATCGCTCAGTCGAACGGGCCGCCCGGTTTCTAACAGCGTCGCCAGAAAGTCCGGCGCCGAGGAGCCCGCCGGTAAATGCGTCCGAAACGGCAAGAAATCGGAGCCGACGAATTCGCTGTAATTGTATCGCTCGATTTCGGCATGCTCATTCATCGGTCGTCTCCTTTGCGCAATGGACAAATCATTTATGCGGCATGGCGAGTTACGCCCAGCGCTCCTTGCTTCAACATGACAAAGCCGCCGCCGAGAATGATTCCGTATATGAGATGGCCGACCAGACTACCCATCGCGACCGGTCGCATCGGCTCCATCTGGATCGGAGCAAAAGGCGGCATCCCTAAAAATACCGGCATCAGTATCAGCGCTCCCACAATCCACCATATAAAACCGTACACGGCACCCCATCCAAGCCCGGCAACAAAGCTTTGCGCGCGCGGACCGAGCAGCCAGCCAAAGACAGCGCCGATGACTGCGCTGTTGAACAGATGGTAGAGCCAACCGACGAACACACTCATCGAGCCAAGGACCATGGCGACCATCGCCATCATGGGCATCTGTCCTCCTTGAGGCGTTGGCGCGCTCATCATCTGCATCATGATGCCGAAGACGATTCCGCCTAAAAGACCAGCTACTATGCCGCTGCCGATATTGGACCGCATAATTATTCTCCTTTCAAGTATGATGTGGCTATAACGGGAAATCCGGCGAATTAGTTCCCGCAAATGTTTCGACTCCCAAAGCCGTAAATATTCGGGAACTATAACCACCTTCCGACCGTTTTATGATTGCAGCGCCGAGTCGGTCCTGTTTAGAATGGCCGAGTGTCTTGGAGGAGCAAGGAGGATGCCCGGGAAAAGTTTGCTCGCGAGGCGATGACGCACCTCGACCATCTTTACCGTATGGCCGTCCATTTGGCGAAAGAGCCCGACCAGGCCCACGACCTCGTGCAGGAGACCTACGCGCGCGCCCTCGGCTCTTACGAACAGTTTGTGGCCGGCACCCATTTGAAAGCGTGGCTCACAAAAATCCTCCATAATTTGTTTTTCGACCGTTATCGCGAGGCCAAGCGCTGGGTATCGGTCGAAGATAAAGCGGGGAAGGATGAAGAGAGGGACTACTGGCAAAGGATACCGGCGGAAAATCCCGGGCCGGAAAGCAACGTCCTGCGCGGGGAGTTAAGCCATAAAATCTCCGCTGCCATAAAAAAACTGCCCGAGGAGTTCCGCACGCTTATCATTCTGGTCGATATGGAAGACTTCTCCTATGCCGAGGCGGCCGAGATCCTCTCCTGTCCTTTGGGCACCGTTCGCTCGCGGCTTTCCCGTGGGAGAGAACTGCTGTATCGCCACCTGAAGGAGTACGTAGGCACCAAAGAGAAAGTCTGAAATGACAATGAAGTGCGAAGACGCGCAAGAGTTCATCACCGCCCTGGTGGATCACGAACTAACCGGGCCGGAGCGAGCCTCAATAGAGGAACATCTCAGTGGCTGCTCTAGCTGTCAGATTATTTATAGCCGGGAACTGGCGCTCAAGGACGCGGTTCACAAAGCCGGCGTCGGGCTCGAAGCGCCCGCCGCGCTGCGGGAAAGAATTCTCCACGATCCGCGGGTTTTTAGACCGAAGGCTGCCGTCTTCGAGCGGCTCCGAACTTCAAGACTTTATCTCCGGCCGGCGCTGGCCGTAGCCTTACTCATCCTACTCGTTCTCCCTGCGCTTTACATCATGCGGCCGGCGGCAAAGCCACTATCCTTGAGCGCGCTTGAAGTCCATGAAAAAATCATTGGCGGCGAGCTGTCTTTCATTCGAGGGGGCAGCCCTGAGGAAATCAAGGAAACGCTCGATCGTTCCGTGGGCGGCGCTTTCGAACCGATGACATACGATCTGGCGGCGATGAATCTAAAGGCGGTGGGCGGTACGGTGCGGGAATTTGACGGTCGAAAGGTTTTGGTAACGATTTATCAAGGCGACGGCCTAACGGTGACCTGTTATACCTTCCTCGGCACCGAAGCCGATGCACCGCACGCGGCTGATCGCTTCTACGACGCAGTCAAGAAAACGAACTTCTATAGCTATTCTCGCGGCGAGATGAATGCGGTCTTACACCGTGACGGAAAGATCATCTGCATCCTGGTTTCCACGCTGCCCAT
>DASXUF010000133.1 GCA_036504975.1 Candidatus Binatia bacterium
ACGGAATCATGAAGAAACAAAAAATCATCGGGAGCTCGATTCCCAGAGCGGGAAGCGTGGAAAAGGTCACGGGGAGGGCGGTGTACGCGGTCGATGTGACTTTGCCAGGGATGTTGTGGGGCAAAGTGCTGCGCAGCCCGATCGCCTACGGCCGCATCAAACGGATCGATATCAGCAAGGCAATGGCGATTCCGGGAGTCAAGGCGGTGCTTACCGGCCGAGATGTTGCCGGGATCAAGATCGGCAGGCAGATCTACGATATGCCCGTGCTGGCGGACGGCGTGGTGCGTTTCGCGGGCGAGAAGGTGGCCGCAGTGGCGGCCGATACGGAAGAGACGGCTGACCATGCATTGGGTCAAATCGACGTCGAGTACGAGGAGTTTTCAGCCTTGCTCGACCCCGTCGAGGCCTTGGCTTCTTCGGCGCCTCTGCTTCACCCGGAAGTTTTGAATTATAAGGGGCTGCCGGGCAAGCTCGCGGCGCCCAGCAACGCCTTCGTCCAGTTGTCTTGGACAAAGGGAAACATCGAAGAAGGCTTTCGCCGAGCCGATTTCGTTATTGAGAATACGTTTCAAACCCAAGTGGTGCACCAGGCGTACATCGAGCCGCACTCGTGCGTGGTGAAGTCCAATGAGTCCGGTGGCGGCGAGATCTGGGCTTGCAGCAAGGTGCCGTTTGCGCTGCGGGATCAGTTGGCCACCGCCTTCGGCATCGATGCGGGAAAATTCTTGGTCCACCCCTGCAATATCGGCGGGGATTTTGGCGGCAAAGGCGACTTCATGGACGTTCCCCTTGCGTACGTTCTTTCCCTTAAAAGCGGCGCGCCCGTAAAAATGGTGATGGATTATGAAGCCGAGTTCATAGCGGGAAATCCTCGCCATGCCTCGCTGGTCAAGGTCAAGTCCGGCGTGTCCAAGGATGGACGCATCCTCGCGCACCGGATGGAATTCGTCTTTGATAGCGGCGCCTACGGCGCGTTTAAACCCATCGGCTATCTCTTCGGCGCCCACGAAGCGGCGGGTCCTTATAGAATGGAAAACGTGCTGATCGAGGAGAAGATCGTCTACACGAACAAGGTGCCGTGCGGTCACATGAGGGCTCCCGGAGATCCGCAGGGAGTCTTTGCCAACGAATCACAGATGGACTTGTTAGCGAGAGAAGTGGGGATGGATCCCGCGCGGTTCCGAAAAATGAATCTGATGCAGGACGGTGACGTGTCGCCCGTGGGCAGAAAAATTTTCCACATTAGAGCGAGCGAGACCTTCGGCAGGTTGCTAAAAGAGGCAAAATTTTACAGCCCCAAGAAACGCAATGTCGGGCGCGGGCTGGCGATCATCCAATGGCTAGCGCTTGGAGGCGAGTGTTCCGTTTTTATCCGCATCGATGACAAGGGAGGAGTGATCCTTTCCACCGCGATGCTGGATCAGGGGGCCGGCGCCGGCACGGTGCTCCGGCAGATTGTCGCCGAGGAACTCGAGGTCCCTTGGCAAAACATAGCGCTTGAGACTCTGGACACCGCAGGAGCGCCTGTCGATACGGGGGTTGGAGCGAGCCGATCGACAAGGACGTACGGCAATGCCTGTTACGAGGCGGTCATCAACGCAAAACAAGAGCTGCTCAGGGCGGCCGCGGATTGTCTGGGCGCGGACCACGGCGGCTTGAAAGTATCGCGGGGAAATATTTCCACGAACAAAAAGCGAAAAGTGTCTTACGCTGAAATCGTAACGGCCAAAGGCGCGCCGATCGTGGTCGAAGGGCGGTATAAAAATCAGGAGATTCCGCCCCAAGCGTCGATTTGCGCCCAGATGGCCGAAGTAGAGGTAGATCCCGAGAGTGGTGCAATAAAGCTAAACAGGTTTTTCTCGGCGCACAGCACCGGTAAAGTTCTCAATCCCCTTCTGCACGACGGCCAGATCGACGGAGGCGTGGTCATGGGGATGGGTTACGCTTTGACCGAAGAGATGCTCTTTGCCGACGGGAAAGTGACTACGGCCCATTTTGGCGATTACAAGATACCAACCGTCCGCGATATCCCGAGGCTCACCAAGATCGTGTTGGAAACCCCGGTGGGAAGCGGGCCGTACAACAGCATGAGCATCGGCGAGACGCCGATTATCACGGTCGCACCGGCGATCGCCAACGCCGTCCATGACGCCGTGGGCGTAAGAATTAAATCCCTCCCGCTGACGGCGGAAAAAGTCCTGGCGGGTCTAAATAATAAAGGAAAGCGTCGTTGAGCTAGAACGAGCGATAGCTCGTCGGCTGCGCCATGGGATTCGCCGCTTGGTCGTAGTGGGACGGCATGCCGTGCCACTACGTCTTTGCCATCAAGCCGCGACGCACTTCATGTCGGAGACCGAACCGACCTTGACGTCCAATCTCTCCCACCTGTCGCCGCCGTCCGCACTGGCGTAAATCTCGCCGCCTCTCATTGCGGCAAAGACGCGATTGGGGTCGCTGGGATCGAGGGCGATCGCCTCGGGGAAGTCTTTCCCGGCGGCGGAGATATTGCCCTCTAATTTCTGCCAGCTCTTGCCGCCGTCTTTGGTCCTGATCAGCATCGACTCTGCGCCGGTCTGCCGCTTTCGCCACTGGCCGGGCTGGCCGTTGGCGAGCGCGGAGTAAAGCACCGCGGGGTTTTTCGGGTGCATGACGAGAGGAACGGAATATTCAAAGGGAAAATCCATCGCAGTCGGCGCCCAGCTCTCGCCGCCGTCCCGGCTCGTGTAGAGCGCCCGGCCCGGCGCATTGCCCAGTCTAAAGTCGTGCCCGCCGGTCGCGATAAAAAGAGCGTTCGTATTCTCAGGATCAATCACGATCGTGTGCACGTCCGCGTCCACGTTCTTGTTCAAAAGCTTCCAGCTTTTGCCGCCGTCGGTGCTCTTGAGCATGTAGCCCACCTGCAACGCGGCGTAGATGGTCTTGGAGTTCTTCGGGTCGATGGTGATGTCCCTGACGTGAGGCTCTACCGTCGAGACCGGATAATCGACCGTGGCTACGTAAGGAACGCTCCAGACGGATTCCAACCGCTCCCAGCTCTTGGCGCCGTCGCGGCTGACGAAAATATCGATCGGCTCGGTGCCGGCATAGACCGTATTCGAATCGTTAGGGTCGATGGTGACGCAGCGAACCTTACCCGGCCCGCGCTTGCCGTAGCAGGGCTTTTTCCAGCTCTTGCCGGAATCTTCGCTGACCCAGACTCCGTCGCCGCGCGTCCCGGCATAGACGACGTTCGGCTGCGACGGGGACACCGCCACCTCCTGAACGTCCCAATCTTCCAGCGACTGTTGCTCGATCTTCCAGTTGCCGTTGCCTTTGACGGCAAAGACGCCTTGCGCGGTGGACAAATAAAGTGTGGCTGCCATAAAGTTCCTCCTCGGTGGGGTTTTGTGGTTCACTCAAATCACTAGCACACCCTCATCGATTCTGACAAGAGCGGCCGTCCTTCCAGCCGAGTTTGTAATCGTGCGCTAAAAATACTGGATTCCCGCCTGCGCGGGAATGACTCGGGGGTTGACATGCGGGCCGTTCAAGGGCAAACAGATCGACATGGCGCGAATACGAGCCTCTTCGTTGGTGATCGTACTCCTGTATTCCTATACGGTCGCTGGAGCGCAGGAAAAGAAGCTCCAGCCGCTGAACGTTTCCTACTCGTCGATTTCCGGCACCCGCATTCCTCTCTGGACCGCCAAGGAACTGCGGCTGTTTGAAAAGTACGGACTGGATGCCGCGCCGATCCACATCGCGTCCGGATCGGCTACCTACAGCGCGCTCATCGCCGGGGACGTCCGGATCGTCTCCGACACGGCTTCGGCGGCGGTGGCCGCGGCGGCGCGCGTGCCGATCGCCATATTCGGCGGCACCGGCCCCATCGCCTACAAGCTCATCGCCCATCCTTCGATCGCTTCCATCGACGGTCTCAAGGGAAAAATCGTCGGCAGCAGTTTTGTTGGCGCGGGCTCCGACTTTTTGCTGCGCCGCCTGCTTCTCAAGCTCGGGCTGACGCCGGGGAAAGACGTTCAGATCATCCCCACCGGCATCGGCAGGTCGGATTTGCGCATCCAACTCATCTTTCAGGGGAAGATCGACGCGACTCTCGGAAGCGCGGACAACATCACGCGGCTGGAAATCCGAGGACAGAAGGTCACGATTCTCGGCGATCTGGCGGACTGGGGCGTGGTCACGACCGGTGGCGATTTCGCCTCGACCAGACAATTTCTAAAGGAAAACCGTTCCCAGGCGAAAGCGTTTCTCATGGCCATCAGCGAAGCGACGGCGCTGGCGAGAAAGAACAAGGAGGTTACTTTCAAGGTGCTGCGCGCAGCCATGCGCATCGAAGATCCCCTGATCCTGGAGTCGATGCACAAAAACTACGTCCTGGGAACCATCCCGGCAAAACCCTATCCGATCGAGGCCGCGATCCAGACCGCGATCGATGAAGTGAGCCTCAGCAATCCGCAGCTAAAAGGCCGACGGCCTGAAGAGTTCCTGGATATGTCTATCCTGAAGGAGATCGAAGCCGAAGGTTTTTTCGAGCGCCTCTATCGCTGACGGCAATCGATCGTAGGAGAAAAAAATGAAGAAATGCATTTTTCATCTCGCTTTGCTGGCGGGTTTGCTCTCGTTTCCGGTGCCGGCAAAGGCGGCGCAGGACTCCACGCCGAAATATGGCGGGAAACTCACTGTGGGCTTGGAAAAAGACGCGTCGACTTTGAATCCCTTCGTCCGCATGCAGTCCACGGATCTCGATATCCGCACGCACGTTTACGAGGCGCTTCTCGACACCGACCTAAAGGGAAATATCGTCGCGGCGCTCGCCGAATCGTGGCAGGTATCGAAAGACGGCTTGAATTATATCTTCAAGCTGCGCCAGGGCGTCAAATTCCATAACGGCCAGACGATGACGGCGGAAGACGTCAAATGGGCCGCCGATTACGCGATGAATCCGAAAGTGGGCGCAACGGGCGGAACTCAACTCGACGTGGTGCAGAGCGTGGACGTGGTGGATCCGAAAACGATTCGCTTCACGCTCAAAGCGCCGCTCGCTTCGTTTCTCTCGCGCATGGCGACACTGCGTCCCTTTCCCGTCGTTCCAAAAGGTTCGGTTGCGGAGGCAGCGGAAACTCTGACGATATTTCCGCCCGGCACCGGACCGTTCGCCTTTAAAGAGTGGAAGACGGGCCGCGAGCTGGTCTTGGTCCGCTTCAAGGAGTACTGGCAAAAGGGGATTCCTTATCTCGATGAAGTCGTCTTCAAGCCCGTCGAAGATCCGGCCGTGCGCTTCGCATCCTTGCGCGCCGGCGACGTGGATTTCATCGAGCGGACGCCCTACCCATTTGTAAAAAAAGTGGAGACAGGGGAGGTTCGTAACGTGAAGTTCACCGCGGCGCGGGCTTCGGGATTCGACCGCATGGTTTTCAACGTCGTCGAGCCGCCCTTCGATAACCTCAAGCTCAGGCTTGCGTTTCTCCATGCCATCGACAAGAAGGAGTATCTTCGCGGCGCCTACTGGGGCTACGGCGAACCGGTCGATCAGCGCGCGTATTCCGGCAGCCGGTGGTTTGTAAAACTCCCGCGCCAGGAGCGGGACATTGCGAAAGTGAAAGCGCTCTTAAAAGAGGCCGGCGTGTCGGAAAATACCGAGTTCGAGGTTCTCGGACGGAAAGGCGTTGAAGAAACTTACCAGGTTTTGCAGAACCAGCTCGCGACGGCGGGGATCAAAGTGAAATTTGCCGTCCTCGAAGGCGGAGCCTACAGCCAGCGAACGAGGCGAGGGGAATTTCAAATCGTCATACTCGGCGGCTCGGTCGCGGACGATCCCCACGAGGTTTATGCGCCCGAATACGCGTGCGACGAAGAGGCGGTGAAGGCGAAAAAGAGACGGCTCAACTATCCCGGCTACTGTAATAAAGAAGTGGACAGACTCCTGGAAGAGGCCGGAAAAATCTCGGACTACAAGAGGCGCTTTGAGCTTTACTCGAAGGCGGTTCGCATCATTCACGAGGAAGTCCCGGTGGTTCCCCTGGCGTTCATCCCGCGGTTCTTCACTTATGGGGAGAAGGTCAAGGGTTTCACGACGGACGCCGTCGGGCGATTCTCGACCACGACGTTCGGCATCTCTCATCTATGGGTCGATAAGTAACCCGGCTGACGGAAGGGGATTTTCGCAATGGGCAAGCGTGTCTGTATGTCGGAGCTGGAGAGCAATAACAGCAATGAACGAACAAAAATCGTTCGGAAGGTGCCTCAATGAGCGAGCGTGATTATGCCGATTTGGTCCACACGGGCAGGGAGACCCTGGCCGGGCGCTACCTCAGGAGATTCTGGCAGCCTGTCTATCGGGCCGAAGATCTCAAGTCCGGACGGGCGATGCCGATACGCATCATGAGCGAGGATTTCACGCTTTACCGGGGCGAGAGCGGCGCCGCCCATATCGTAGCGTCTCGCTGCGCCCATCGAGGAACGCAACTATCCGCAGGGTGGGTGGAGGACGACTGTATCCGCTGTTTTTATCACGGCTGGAAGTACGATGGATCGGGCCAATGCGTGGAGCAGCCGGGCGAAGAAGAGTCTTTCGCCGCCAAGGTGCGCATTCAGAGTTGCCCGACGCGGGAATATCTGGGGCTGATCTTCGCTTATTTCGGCGCGGGTGAGCCGCCGCCGCTCCCGCGCTATCCGGAGTTCGAGCGGCCGGGAACGATCGATGCCTACCCGCCTGAATATTGGCCGTGCAACTATTTTAACCGCATCGACAATGCCTGCGACGCGGCTCATCTGACCTTCGCCCATCGGGAATCACGGCGTGCGATACAAAGCGTGCGAGAGCTGCCGCAAATATCCGCCGAGGAAACCGACTACGGCGTCGTAACCAGCATGACCCCGCCGGGAAAACCGACTATGACTTTGCATTTCCACATGCCCAACATCAACTGCTTTTTTCAGGCCGAGCTGAAGCTCCGCGATCCGCTGAACCCGTCGGCCAAAGGGCAAGTGGGCCGCCTGCTGTTTCGCGTTCCCGTCGACGATGAGCGCTGCGTGAGTTTTCCGCTCGACCACGTGCCGCTGACGGGTAAAGCCGGTGAAGAGTATCTCGAACGGCGTCGCGGCGTGGAACGGGCGCAACTCGCGACCGGGAGAGATCCGGTCGAGCTGGGCGAAAACGTCCTGAACGGAAAGCTGCGGATCGAGGACGTCACGAAGAAGGATCCCGCCAACCTCAAAACGCTTACCAGCGTCGAAGATTACGTGGCGCAGGTGGGCCAGGGAACCATGGTCAACCATGCCGGCGAGCGACTGGGCAGGATGGATGCCGGTATTCTGCTCGTCAGGAAACTCTGGCAACGAGAGCTGCAAGCTATGGCGGAGGGGAAGCCGATGAAGACGTGGCAACGGACGGCGGAGTTGAACACTCCGCCGGAAATATAAAGGGCGGGGCGATGGTATCACGAGTCGGCTACATTGGTTTGGGCAACATGGGAAAACCGATAGCGGCCAACCTCGTCAAGGCCGGTTTTGACGTCATGGTTTACGACTTGCGGGAAACTCCGATGAATGAGCTCGCGCAAGCGGGCGCGAAGGTCGCCCGTTCCGCGCGTGAAGTCGGAGCGCACGGCGAGGTCGTGGGACTTTCCGTCGTCGATGACGCCCAGGTCGAAGAGGCGGTCCTCGGCCGGGATGGAGTTTTGGCGGGAGCCAAGCCCGGTTCCATCATCACTCTGCACAGCACCATCCATCCGAAGACGGTCAAGAAGGTCGGCGCCGCATGCCGGGAGCAGGGCGTGCACGTGCTGGACGCGCAGGTCAGCGGCGGTCAGCGCGGGGCGAAGGGGGGTAAGCTCACTTTTATGGTCGGCGGCGATAAAGAACTTTTTGAAAAATGCCGCCCGGTGTTCGCGGCCTCCGGCACGAACATTTTTTACATGGGCGGCCTCGGAACCGGCGCCGCTACCAAGCTCGCCCAACAGGTGATCGTTTGCATCAACCGCCTTTCGGCCTATGAAGGCATGAAGCTGGCCGAAAAAGCGGGCGTAGATCTAAAAGCGCTCCAAGCGGTCGTGCATACGACCGGAGCGCAGAGCCGAA
Organism: Candidatus Binatia bacterium; assembly: GCA_036504975.1. Taxonomy (NCBI): domain Bacteria; phylum Candidatus Binatota; class Binatia (SeqCode); species Binatia bacterium. The sequence goes on from DASXUF010000133.1 coordinate 8,083, forward strand.
TCGTCGACGGCTGGCTGCAGAAATACAGCCGGATCACGGACACCGACAGCACCAGCGCTCAGGGCTTGGCCCATCTTTTCTGGAAAGGGCTCTGCCCCGCGCTCGAGCTGGGGCACGAACTCGGCCTCTCGATGCCCGCCACGGCGCTCGTCCAGCAGCTCTTCAGCCGGATCCTCGGGCTCGAAGAAGAGAAATAATCGACGCCGTAAAAACCAATCTCATCCTGACGTTCGCTCAGGGGTGTCCTATTAGGCGGGTTGTAAACTCTTCTGCGCCTCGTGAAGCGCGTCCAGTCTTAAAACCATCTCGGCGGTAAAAGAGGGAGAGATCCTGCCGGCCTTTTTTTGTTCTTCTACAATCAGATCGATGCCGTCGCGCGGCAGCGAGAGATCGAGAGAGATCCGGTCTTGCCAGGCTTCGAAAAGCTTATCGAAAGAATGCTGTTCGCGCTCGCTGGTTAAGAATCCGGCGTCGATGACGATCTTCTTGAACCGGTCTTTATTCCTCAAGTCCAATACGAATCGGCAGCCGCGTATCATGCCTTTTAAAAAGCCTTTGAGGAGATCCGGGTTTTCGCGGCAAAACACTTCGTTGGCGGCGGTGACGCGGTCATGGCGGGAAGCATAGAGCTCTCTCAGGTCAGCCAGCACGGGATATCCGTCAGCGACCATCCGGTCGACTTCTCCCCCGACGGTCGCGAGAAAGGCGGGACCATATTTCCCGTCCGTAAATGCCTGTGCGACGCCTGCAAGGTCGTGCATGGCGCCCCCTGAATAGACAAACGGCACGTCTCTATCCGGCTCGAGTCCGCTGTCTTTGAGCAATTGCCGCATCATGACGTCGGTTGCTCCGCCGCGGTGATTCATATCCACGCTCTTGCCCCGCAGATCCTGAATGCTTTGAAGTCCCTTCTGCCCGATCAATATGAAGGCGTGGTTTTTCCGCCGCGCCGCTACGATGCACACCGGTTTTTGCTGGTTTTTCGCCTCGAGGATGAAAGTGGTGCGCGGGTCGATGCCTATGTCGACGACGCCCTCGGCCAGCAGGTCGGCTTGCCCCGCTTCGCGGTCGAGGAGCTCGCTCGATTCCTCGTCGAACGTGATGAGCTCCACATCGGTCAATCCCTCTTCGGCGAAAAAGCCCGCTTCCATGGCGAGCAGGGCGATGCCGACGTGATTCCATTCGTTATGCGCCGCGCCCAATCT
>DASXUF010000134.1 GCA_036504975.1 Candidatus Binatia bacterium
GACTATCTCGAAAGAACACTGCGCAGTTACTTTCCTCGCAAAATCTATCTGATCCAAGACAATGCCTCTTACCACAAGGACGGCACCGTGTGGGACTGGTTTTCACAACATCGCAAGTATATGGAAGTCTTCAACCTTCCAGCCTATTCTCCAGAACTGAACGCACTGGAGCGCATTTGGCACCATACTCGCCTACATGGCACCCACAATCGGTATTTTGTAACCCAAGACGAGCTTCGTTCGGCATTGACTTCAACGTTTCGCAGTATCCAAAGAAATTCCCAACAAGTGCAAGGTTACTTGCACCCTTATCAATAACACTATGTCGCGTTATTTATGCAATTGTATATAGTAGTTGCTTTCTTTGCCGCCGACGCCGGCGGTCCCGCAGTGACCACGATCAGATCAACTTTAAGACGAACCAAGTCCGCCGCAAGCTCAGGCAGGCGCTCATTCTTTTGCTCGGCAAACCTATACTCGATGGTGATATTCTTTCCCTCAGTCCAGCCAAGCTTGCTCAGCTCTTGCCGGAACGCGTCCACGAGGACCGCACTGCCGGAAGCACTGCTCGCATCCAGGAAACCTATGCGAAATATTTTTCCCGGCTGCTGCGCCTGCGCCACAACCCCAGTCACCACGAGCACGAAAGCGATTACCGAAAGACCCAGCCATTTTGGATTTTCGATCCTTCGACTCCGCTCAGAGCCTGCCCTGAGTTTATCGAAGGGACAGGTTTTGGATCCTTCGACTTCGCTCAGGACAGGTTTTAGATTGTCGGAAAAAGAATCCCGCCATCGCACCCAAGATCTTCTATTCATTCTCTTCGCCCCCAAATCCAAAATCGGCTCAGCCTCAGCCAAGAAGAAAGGCTGATGAGCCTCAGGCTCAAAAAAGAGAGGCTGATCAGCCTCAGGCTGAAATCTAAAATCGAAAATTATTTAATCACTTTGTCCGCCCGCGCGAGCACGCTCGGCGGAATCGTCAGGCCGATCTGCTTCGCAGTCTTGAGATTGATCACCAGCTCGAACTTCGTCGGCCTCTCTACGGGCAAGTCTGCTGGCTTGGCTCCCTTCAGGATTTTGTCCACGTAGGTGGCGGACCGCCGCCACAGGTCGGCATTGTTCGGCCCATAGGACATGAGGCCGCCAGCGTCCACATACTCCTCTTGTCCATACATGGACGGCAGCCGATTCTTCTGCGCGAAGCTCGCGATCTGGCCCCGGTTCGCGAACCCTACAGGATTCCGTGCAGGCATAATAAACGCCTGCGAGCGCCCTTTCGTCACTGCCGAGAAGGCGCGATCGAAGTCCTCGGAGCGGACCACTTCAACGGATTGAAGCTGCAGACCCAGCGAACGGGCCGCACCCTCCGTTTCATTGTAGTCAAGCACGGCGCCCCGGACGTCGGGATTCCAGAGAAACGCCACGCGGGAGAGCCCGGGGACGACTTTCCTCAGCAGTTCCAGCCGCTTGCCGCTCAGCTCCGGGGACATAGTGCTGTTGCCGGTGACATTTCCGCCGGGACGCGCGAGACTCGCGACGAACCCGGTCCCGACCGGATCGGTGCTGTTGGCCATAACAATCGGGATGGTCGAAGTCTGTTGCTTGACCGCGGCAATCCCAATATCTGTGGCTGTCACGATCACGTCCACCTTGAGACTCACCAGCTCCCGCGCGAGTTCTGAAATTCGTTCGGCTTTGGCCTCGCCGTAGCGACGCTCTAAGACGAAGTTCTGCCCGTCCACATAGCCATGCTCCCGCAGCCCTTGACTGAACGCCTCGAGGAGATGCGCTGTGGCTGCTGGATTGCTCGGAAAAAGCACTCCGATCTTCGCGATCTTCTTCGGCTGCTGAGCTTCGGCGAGAGAAACAGTTGTCAGGAAGAAAGTTGCCAGTAGCAAGACAACGAGTTTTCTATTCATAGTTTCTCACCCTAACTCTCTCCCAACGGGAGCGGGAATTACGGGAGCTCAATCCCAGAGTGGTTCGACTTTGCTCAGACTTCGAGTGAGCCTCAGTCGAACTCCCACCCTGAGTTCATCGAAGGGCGCCGTTGCGCGAGAGGCCCTCTCCCTCACCCTCTCCCGGCGGGAGAGGGAAGGGGTGAGGGTTGCGCCCCTTCGACTTTGCTCAGGGTGGTGAGCTTGTCGAACCACAAGAAGCCAAGACCGTTAAGGAAGAATTTTATTTTTTTTCTTAACTTGGCGTCCTTTGCGCCTTTGCGCGAGTCACGTTTTCTTCCTTCGAAAGCTTCGTGTCCGTTCGGCTGAGCTCACGGCCGAAGCCTTCGTGGTGAGTTAATCGATTACGGTGATTTCCTCGATCGGGAACTGCGTCGTGACTTCAGGCCCCTTTTCGGTCACGACCATCATCTCTTCCAGCCTTACGCCCCATTGAAGCGGCTTGCCGTGCTGCGTCTCCAGGGCAAAGCTCATCCCCGGCTGGATCACTACAGGGAAGTCGAGAGAGTAAATCCGGGAGATGACCGGAGTATCGTACTGAGCGAGCCCGAGACCGTGTCCCCACAGATTCGCCGCCGCCTGATCCTCTTCCTTGTAGCCCCAGGTCTCCATCGCCGATGGCCAGACTTCGGCGATCTCCTTGGTCGTGGCTCCGGGTTTTACCTTTTCGATGGCGCGATAGAGCCATTCGTAGGCGATGTGATAAAAATCGTTCTGCTCTTTGGTCGGCTTTTTTCCCACGCAATAGGTGCGGTACATGCAGCTCTTGTAGCCGTTCCAGGTGACCGCCGCCATGTCGATGATGACCAGGTCGCCGGGCTGAATGATGCGATCGGAAAAATGCCGCCAGTTGGGCCAACTGTTGGGTCCCGAGGAAACGATGATGTCCTCCACGTCTTCGATCCCCGGAATGTTGTAGAGGAAATTCATGGCGAAGGCGGTGATTTGATGCTCCTGCATCCCCGGCCTGATGAAATGGGAAATCGCCGTGTGGCAGCCGTCGCAGATGGCGGCGATGATGCGCATCGCCTCCAATTCGTCCTCGTTCTTGATCGCGCGCGCTTCGACCATGGGCGATGCGCCGTCGGTCCAGTTGATTCCCGCCTCTTTGAAGGCGTTGATCATATTCAGATCGACGAAGTCGACGCCGAGCGGAGCTTTGTCCACGTGGTACTTCTTCAGCTCTTCCATGATCGCGTCGGTGAATTTTTTCACCTGCTGGCGCGACGCGCCTCCCACAGCTCCCTTAATCCACGAATAGGCGTAGCGCACGTTGTCGCGCGGGATCCACGGACAATGACGGTTGATCTGTATGCCGATGTCGCCCTGCTCGAAGAGCACGGGTTCGGCGCCCTCGCACAAAAGCGCGTACCGCAGGCCGGGCTTCAGGCGGCACCATCCGGGCGTGACCGTGCTCGAAATGTAGCGGACGTTTTCATCGTACATCGCGAGCAGAGCGCCCAATCCGTTCCGCTTCATCGCCTCGCGCGCGCGGTCGAGGCGGTACTTCCTGAGCCGATCCCAGTTGATGCGCTGCTGCCAGTCGGTGCCGACCAGACCGAAACTAGACGTGCTCCGTGTCACCATCGTTGCTCCTTTCCTGTCCGCCGATAAGGGGCGCCTGCTGCGTTGTCGCGGCGGGCTCGCATCCGTCCCCTCTCCCTAACCCTCTCCCACTGGGAGAGGGAAGGGGGAGGGAATGACGCGGCCAGGGATTTTGGCGCCTTGAAAACATAGAATAGCGCTTCTTCTTTGCTACGTGTTTCGCGTGCCGATTCGCTCCAGAACTTCGCGGTTCACGAGCGAATAAGGCATTTCGCCCTTCAATACACTGACGACTTGCCCCACGGCCAGGCGGCGCATGTCCATGCGGGACTGCTCGGAGTACCATGCCGAGTGCGGCGTGAGGATGACATTGTCGAGTCGCAAAATGGGGTCGTCGGGTTTCGGCGGCTCGGTCTCCAGGACGTCGAGCGCCGCGCCGGCGATTTTTCTCTGCTGGAGCGCCTCGCACAAGGCGGTCTGGTTGACGATTTTTCCCCGGGCCACGTTGATGAGAAAAGCCGTCGGCTTCATCTTGTGAAACAATTCCGCGCCGATCATTCCCGTCGTCTCGGAGTTGAGCGGCAGGTGGATCGAAACGAAGTCCGCCTCTTTGAGCAGCGTATCGAGGTCGATCAACTGAACTCCGATTTGACGCGCCGCGTCATCCCTCAAGTAAGGATCGTGTCCCAGGATGCGCAGTCCAAACCCCTTTGCCCGCGCCGCGACGGCCGAGCCGATGCGCCCGACGCCGAGGAGGCCGAGTGTTTGGCCCCGTATCCGCGTGAGGCGCGGCATCCGTTGGAAGTCCCAGGCTGCGTCGCGCGCGATCTTGGCGCTGGGAAAAAGACCGCGGGCGCAAGCCAGCAGGAAGGCCATCGCCTGGTCGGCGACCTCGTCGATGCAGTAATCGGTCGTGTTGCATACCATGATGCCGCGTCTGGTAGCTGCGTCCAGCGCCACGTTGTCGACGCCGATGCCGAAGCGGACGATGACGCGGCATTTCTCCAGAGCCTGGATCGCTTTCGCCGTTATCGGCGCGTAGGTGTTTAAGATAGCGTCGGCGTCCTGGGCGAGAGCCATGGTTTCCTCTTCGCCGCGACACTGACCCTCAACCAGCTCGGCGTCCATACGGCGAAAGAGCTCTCGTTCATCATCCAGGGAGGAAAAGAGATGATCGGTCACTGCGACTTTGTAGCGGGACACGAGTTTGGCCTCGAACAGGCCCGACACTAGTTCAATGACGATCCGCTGTCAATTCCACTCCGAAAAGAGTGCGAGCGGAAACCCAGTTGCAATGCCCGGTGTGCGGCGGTAGAGTCCGCGTTTTAGAGGCAGAGAATGTTTTCTCCCCGTACTCTCGCTGAGATCAAAGAGGACATTCGGAGCCGCGTCGGAAAGCGCGCGCCTTTTCTCCACGCCGACAAGGCGGAAGCGGAGGAGGCGCTGGCGAAGCTCGACGGCATCGAGTCGGAAAGGTGGGCCGCCGCGTGGAGTGCGATCGGCGCACGCTGGGAAGAGAAGGCGAGAGCCGCGGAGACGCGCGGAGACGCGAAGCCCGCGAAGGAAGCGTTTCTCAAAGCCTACGGCTATTACGGCATCGCGCGCCATCCATTTCCCAACTCGCCGGGCAAGCAACAGGCCTACGACAAAACGCGAGAAATGTATCTCGCGGCATCGCGCTACTTCGACGTCCCGCTCGAATGCGTCGCGATTCCCTTCGACGGAACACAGATCGTCGGCCACCTCAGATTGCCAAAGAAGCTTCCCGCGCCGCTCGTCATGCACTGGGGCGGCATCGATAACTGGAAAGAGGAGCGGCTGACTTTCGCGGAAGCGTTTGTGAGAGAGGGCTGGGGCTGCCTGGTATTGGACAGCCCGGGGACAGGCGAGTGTCCGATGCTCGCTTCGCCGGACGCGCATCGCGTCCACTCCGCCACACTGGATTATCTGTTGAAGCGTCCGGAAGTCGATGCGAAGAAAATCGCCGTCGTCGGCGCGAGCTTCGGCGGCTACTGGTCCACGAAGATGGCCCACGTCGAGCGCGAGCGGCTCCGCGCCGCCGTCAACTGGGGCGGCGGCATTCATTATTTTTTCCAGCCGGAGTGGCAGGAAAAATCGCGCAACGCGCCTTCTTACCTCTTCGATCTAATCGAAGCGCGCGCCAATCTTTTCGGCAAGAAGACTTTCGCGGAGCTGATCGAGGTCATGCCTGCGCTTTCGTTGAAAACCCAGGGCTGGCTCGACAAGCCGTGCGCGCCGATGCTGCTCGTCAACGGCAAGGAAGACAAGCAGGTGCCGATCGAGGATTTTTATCTGCTCGTCGAGCACGGCGATCCGAAGGCCATGCGCCTTTTTTCCGGCGGCCACATGGGCGCGATCCCGGATATTTTTAAGACCGTCATCACTTGGCTTCATTCCAAGCTGGATTGAAACCTGCTTTGCGTTCTTGGCGTCTTGGCGCGAAACATAGGGATCGGATAAAGAATCATCTCGCGCAAAGACGCAAAGCACGCCAAGGGTGAAAGCAACCGAGGCCGATGTTGACTTCTTGTTGAAGAAATCTCTTTCCCGCTGGGCGCGAATCGCGTAAAATCGCCTCAATCAATGAGTCGCGCGCTGGAATTTCCCTTCACCTTCACGCCGCTTATGAAGAAGCGGCTTTCCCGCCGCGTGATCGATATGCTGCAAAACGCGCTGCGCCGGTTTCCCGAGCTGGAGGGTAAAAAGATCACCGTCGGCTACACCTCGGCGCACCTCGGCAGCGCGCTCGTGCCGCTCAGAGAAGAAGCGGCGTCGAAGCTGACGATTCGCCTTAAAGTAAAAAAGCTCACCTACCAAACGATCGGCCACGAGCTGACGCACCTCCTGCAAGGGTTATCGAAAATTCATTTGAAGGCGGGGAGGCGAGAGAAGGTCGAGCCTATTCCTTACGGCGAGAAGCAGTGTGACATCTGGACGCTCGCCCGAAGCCAATTGTTTTGCGACGATCCTCCGACCTACATCCGCCTTCCGCGGGCCATTCGGGATAACTGGCCCGTCTACGCGCAGTCTGTACGGCGCCTCTGCATCGCCGCGCTCGAAAAGCGAAAAACTCATCGCCTGTACATCCAGTGGCTGGAATCGCGCATCAAGTCGCTTGGCGCGCGTCCGCGCGCCGAGCCGAAGACGGGCGAGCAAATGGCGCTGCCGTTTTGAATGAACTCAAATCGAGCTGAATCTCCCTCCGGATTTGTGAGTTGACGCACACACATGGATTCGGCTACCCTTATTTCCAGTTCGACTCGTTTTCCCTGCTGGAATCTTGATCGTCAGGCATCCTGGCGGCGATGATACCAAAAGAAATCCCGGTTTTTTTTTCGATTGGCTGGCTGCACGTAACCATCCCGCGGTTCGTCATCGCCGTCGCTCTCATCATGATCGCGGTCGAAATCATGCGGCCCGGGCGCTCGTGGCCCAAGGTGGCGGGCTGGTGGACGCGCGCCGCGCTGCTCAACATGTGCCAGGTTGCCATCGTGTACACGGCCGCGATCGTGTGGGATGGGTGGATGATGCGTCACCGCCCGTGGTCGGCCGGCGCGCTCGGCGTCACCGGCGGAGCGCTCGCGGGATATTTCGTCCTGACGTTCGTCTATTATTGGTGGCACTACTGGCGCCATCGCTCGCATTTTCTGTGGCGCTGGCTGCACCAAGTACACCACAGCCCGCAGCGCATCGAAATAATTACGAGCTTTTATAAACACCCGATCGAGATTGTCACCAACGGGCTGCTCTCCAGTGCGATCGTTTATTGGCTTGTCGGCGTCGGTGCCGAAGCCGCATCTTACGCCGTTTTGCTTTCCGGATTCGCCGAGCTTTTCTATCACTGGAACGTGAAGACGCCGTACTGGCTCGGCTTCATCGTTCAGCGGCCGGAGAGCCATTGCATTCACCACGAAGAAGGATTGCATGCCTACAACTACGCCGATCTGCCGCTATGGGACATGCTGTTCGGTACTTTCCGCAATCCCCGCCGCTGGGAAGCGCGCTGCGGTTTCGGCGGCGACGAGTCGCGCCTCGGCGAGATGCTCGCCGGCTTCGACGTAAACCAAGAGGCGGCCGCGCCATGAACAGGATCGGTGCGGCGCTGCTGTTGTTGCTGGGGCTGGCGCAGATGGCGGGAGATCTTGCGGGTCTTACCGCGCTGAAAGGAATCGCGGCGGCAACCGGCGCCTCGCCTGCGCCCAAAGTCTTTTCCGCCGTCAAAGGTCTGGAAACTTATTCGACGAGGTTTTTCATCCAGTGGAACGATCCCGCCGGCGCCGTGCTGTCGGTTCAATTGACGCCGAATATGTACGCGCGCCTGCGCGGGCCTTACAACCGCCGGAACGT
>DASXUF010000135.1 GCA_036504975.1 Candidatus Binatia bacterium
GGCGCGGGGTCGCAGGAAATGTCGGATGCTTCGAACGAGTAGTCAAAAGACAAACGCCTACGGCGTGGTCGTGATTTTAGCGGTTGCAATTACATCGCCATTGAATATCACCTTCAGGTCGCCCGATTTTGTATAGTGTCCCTTGCGAATGGCGTCGGAAAACATGCTTTGAAGGATCTTCTCCCCGCTGAAGGAAAGGCTTTTTCCGATGCCCTTTATCCGGCGAGGCCAGCTATTGACTAAGGCGCTATTTGGGTCTGTTGCGCTGAGATTTACAAAATCAACCGGTTTATGTTGGTTTTTTTGCGAATGCTTGGAAAGCTCTTGCAAATATTCAACGAGTTTTTCTTTACGAAGGCTGCGCGCGTGATTTCTCCACTCGAAAGGTTTTTCTCCGGATGCAGTGATCTCATTGACTATGACTTCGCCATCTACACGCCCGTTGGCGATGTCATCAATCGTGGTCTCGATGCAATCGCCCTTTGCAATCACGTCATTTTTCACTGTCATTGGGCCCCATAGAATATGGCCGCTTTTTAAGTCATCAAGGAAAGATTGCATATACTTAGCCTCAGCCATCCCCGTAAGCCAGACGTGCTTTGACGGTTTGATGTCGTCGGGAGAGGGCATGCCTTTGTCGTCGAAAAAGTAAATGATCCATTCGGCCTCGAGCGTCGGATGCTGGCTCTGAGGAAGGGGGATGTTACCCACGGGAACACCGTTGCCGCTCGGTCCGTTATCGAACATGAAGTCATAATGACGTAATACCTCCGACGGTACGGCATCTTCCCACTGCATCCGAGACCCATCAGTTAAATACCCCTGGAGATTGTTTCGGTAGCGAAATGGAACCCTCTTATCTGCCATAGCTTTGCACCTTTCCCTCGCTCATTGGGGGGATGAGTATCCGATAAGCGAGTTATATATGTCAACTGTAAATCGGGGTCACGAATTAGAGGTTCCGCATAGCGTAGCGCAGGATCTAGGCTTGACTACTAGTGAATTGCCGGGGAAATATTCTCGGCGCCAATATTCCCTTCGCGACCGATTATCCCCACGACGACCCCGGCGGGCGTATGAAGTTCCAGGACGTCGAGCTTCTCCGTACTAATGAGAAAATCTCCGAAGACGCCAAAGAATCCATCCGCCGCAGAAACGCGGAAAGACTCGTCGGCTAGGAGCGGGCTTAGGCCCGATTAAGACTCCCTGTATTTTTCTTTGAACCAACCGTCAAAATGTTGACGGCGCGGGTTCATGCGCCTCCGACATCATACAGTTGGGAAATTTGCGTTGGGTAGTTGAAAACTCTCTTGCGACAGGAAGGTAAATCAAGACACGAGCGCGAATGCTCATGTTTATTTGAAGGACGCGGATCGAACGGAGAATTTTTTGGGTAACGCAAATAGAAAAAATGAAGGCTGAGCCCTCCGCCCCTTGCCCCTAATGCTGCCAGCCTTTTTCCGAGACCGTGAAGAGGTTGCCTTCGGGATCTCTGACGCGGACTTCGGTTTCGCCGCGCTTCGGGTCGGGAAGGTCGAGCCCGATCTCTTTGAAGCGGGCTTTCGTCTGAGACCAATTCTCCACCTGAACGCCGAAATACTGGATGCCCGGTTTGTCGAGCGACAGCTTTTTCGTGAGCTCCAGCGTGATGTCGCCGTCGCTGAGACGAAGCGAGCCGTCGGCGGCGGGTGCGAGCCGTTCGAGCTCGAAAACCGATCGGTAGAATTCAGCCGTTTGCTCCGGCGTCTCGGTCTGAATCACGACGTAGCGCACGCCCGGCAGTCTCCTTTCCTCGCGCCCGAGGAATCCCCGGGCGGCGAGGTCCACCTTGTTCCCCCACGGGTCGACGATCCGCATCTCCGCCGGCCGGCCGTTCTGCGGCGTCTGGCCGCGCTGGATCGAGTCGCCCAGGCGGGCCAGAGTTTTTTCCACATCGTTGACCAGAAAGCCGTAGTGGTTGATGCCCTGCCGCTGGTCGATCTCCTCGCCGTCGGCGCGGTGCGTATTCACCACCGGGCCGTCGCTCAAGCTCTGCTTCAAGAAAGCCAGGTTGAACAGGCCGTCGATCACGTGAATCGCGCCGGTGGGGCCGTGGCGCACTTTCTCCACGCCGAAGAGGTGATGGTAAAAGGCGTAAAGCCTTTCAGGCTCCTTCACGATAAATGCAATGTGTCTGAACTTGGCCATCGTATGCTCCTACAGGCCGCTGAAAAAGTTGTTTTCGTGCTTCGACAGGCTCAGCACGAACGGAAGTTCCCTTGTCTTTTCAACAGCTCCTCCGTTCGCCCTGAGTTTGTCGAAGGGTGAACGGAGAGTATTTCAAAATTCTCCTAGAGCGCAACGGCACCGCGTTATCGCGCGGCCTTTTCGACAAAGCTGAAATCGAACACCTGGGCCGGTGGAATCTCCTTCGTGACGTTCAGACTCTTTTTCGTGAATTCGACCGCGCCTTTCATCCACGAGTCGCCCTCCGCGCCGGTTGCCGAAAGGCGGCCGACGGAATTGTCGTAGGCCTGTGCCGCTAGAGAGGCGTCCTTGATTCCCAAATGCTTCGACATGATGTCGATCGATTCGGCGCGGTTCCGTTTGTAATATTGGAGTCCCTTCAGGCTCGCCCTGACGAAGCCGAAAACCTCCGCGGGGTCTCTCTTGATCTTTTCGTCCGTGGCCCCGACGCCGCCGGTAGGATAGGTCGGCATGTAGTCGCCGGCGTATGCGAGTTGGGTGAATCCTTCCCGGTAGAGCATCAGGTGCCGCGGCGGAGTCATGAGGGCCGCGGAGACCAGCCCCGTCTTGAGCGCCATCATCATTTCCTCCTGGGCGCCGATCACGAGCAGCGTGGCGTCTTTATTCGGAGCGACTCCGTTTTGCGTCAGGATCAATTGCGTGAGGAGATCCACGGCGCCGCCGCGCGATGAGATTCCTACGGTTTTGCTCTTGAGCTGTTGGACCGAGCGGATTTCCCGCTGGGAGACAAGATCGAACTGAGGCCTCGAGGAAACCACCATGAGGAGCTTCACACCCAGGCCGCGCACTCCCGCGGCGACTATCGATCCCGAAGACGAAGAATAATCCACGGAGCCGCCGACGAGGGCCTGGACGCCGAGCGCTCCGCGGATCAGGATGATCTCCACGTCCAGCCCTTCCTCGCGGTAAAATCCCTTGAGCTTGGCGACGTTGAACGGAAGCTCCGCCATCGAGATCGAGCCGACGCCGAATTTGATTTTCTTGAGCTGGGCCGAAGCGGGATCGGGTCCCGGCGCCAACAGGCAGAGAGCCAGAATTGCGAAGAGTTTGTATCTCACGATGCCGCCTCAGCTAAACATCGGGCCGATCGGGTTGTCAAGCCGTCG
>DASXUF010000136.1 GCA_036504975.1 Candidatus Binatia bacterium
GCGATCATGATCGAGTCGCTGCGCCGCCGCCTCGCGCCCTTGCCCGACGGAGCGGCAGCCGAGTTCAGCCGCATCGTCGGCTATCTCAACGAGCTGGTCGAGCACCTCCGACTCTTGGCGCGCGAGCTCCGGCCGCTGCTCTTGCACGATATCGGGCTCGAGGGCTCGCTGCGTTCGCTCGCCAACGGCATGTCCTCGGCGCAGACGTGCGTAACGGCCGAATTCGCCACCGCGATTCCGCGACTCGAGGAGAGCACCGAGCTCGCGGTCTACCGCATCGCGCAGGAGGCGCTCGGCAACGCCGCCCGCCACGCGGCAGCCCGCGCGATCGTCCTGACGCTCGGCGTCGACCACGGCACGCTCCGGCTCGTCGTGCGCGATGACGGGTGCGGCTTCAGCGCCGAGACCGACGTTCGCGCCGACGCCCTCGGACTCGTCAGCATGCAGGAGCGGGCGCAGGCGCTCGGCGGGCGCTTCGAGGTGCGTTCGGCGCCTGGCAGCGGCACCGCGGTGCACCTCGAGTGTCCGGTCGCCGTGCGCACGCCCGCGAGCGCGGCGTAGAGTAGCCGCAGGTTGTGAAGAAAGGTCAGATGCAAGGCGCGCCCGAGCGAGGGCGGAGGCGTACCCGAAAGGGTACGCCGCACCCTCATTCGAGGGCACGCAAGCGAGCGCCCGAGCAACGCGGCAGATGGGCCCAGTCAGCAAGCTGCTGCCCAGGTAGCTCAGTTGGCAGAGCACGTCCTTGGTAAGGACGAGGTCGGCGGTTCGATCCCGCTCCTGGGCTTTGCCCGGAACTGATAAGCGGCAGAGTTTGGTCGGCGAATTGGATTCAGAATCATCGAATGGGAAAGGAAAATAGGAGGGTGAGATGAGCAAGCAGAAATTCGAGCGGAAGAAGCCGCATTTAAATATCGGCACCATCGGTCACGTAGACCACGGCAAAACCACCCTGACTGCCGCCATCACCAAGGTTTTGGAGAAAAAAGGGATGGCGAAGTTTTTGGCCTACGATCAGATCGACAAGGCCCCGGAGGAGAGAGAAAGAGGCGTCACGATCAACATCGCGCACGTCGAGTATGAAACCAACACCCGTCACTATGCCCACGTCGACTGTCCCGGCCATGCCGACTACATCAAGAACATGATCACCGGCGCAGCACAGATGGACGGTGCAATCTTGGTTGTCTCGGCGGCCGATGGCCCGATGCCGCAGACCCGCGAGCACATTCTGCTGGCGCGGCAAGTCGGCGTTCCCGCCATTGTCGTATATCTCAACAAGGCGGACATGGTGGATGACAAAGAGATCCTGGACCTGGTCGAGTTGGAAGTTCGGGAGTTGCTATCCAAGTATAACTTTCCCGGCGATGACACGCCTATCGTCATCGGCAGCGCGCTGAAGGCATTGGAGGGCGATGGCTCGGATCTGGGCGAGGCGTCGATCCTAAAGCTGATGGACGCGGTAGACGGCTACGTCAAGGAGCCGGTGCGGGCAACTGATAAACCGTTTCTCATGCCCGTCGAGGACGTCTTCACTATCAGCGGCCGCGGTACGGTGGTGACCGGCCGAGTAGAGCGAGGAATCATTAAGGTCGGGGAAGAGGTGGAGATCGTTGGATTCCGCCAGACGGTGAAGACCGTGGCCACCGGTGTCGAGATGTTTCGCAAGCTCTTGGACGAAGGCCGTGCCGGAGACAACATCGGCGTGCTGCTCAGAGGAACAAAAAGGGAAGAGGTGGAACGCGGGCAAGTGTTGGCCAAACCGGGAAGCATTACGCCCCACACGCAATTCAATGCCGAGGCTTATGTATTGACCAAGGAAGAAGGCGGCAGGCATACGCCTTTCTTCAACGGCTATCGGCCGCAGTTCTATTTCCGAACGACGGACGTGACCGGTGTCGTGAAATTACCCGAAGGCACCGAGATGGTTATGCCCGGAGACAACATCAGCGTCGAAATATCTCTGATCACCCCTATTGCTATGGAAGAAGGGCTCAAGTTCGCTATCCGCGAAGGCGGCAAGACCGTCGGCGCCGGCGTCGTGACCAAAATTATGCAGTAGCCTCAGAATCGAGGGCGAGTCATGCGAGAACTGATTGGCTTTGCGTGCGATCAATGCAAGCGAAAAAATTATACGACGAGCAAAAACAGGAAGCGGACCACGGATAAGTTGGCTTTTAAAAAATTCTGTCCTTCCTGCCGAACTCATACGCAGCACAAAGAGGTGAAACTGTAACGGAGAGGGGTCAGTAGCTCCAACTGGCTAGAGCGCCGGACTCCAAATCCGGTTGTTGCAGGTTCGACTCCTGCCTGACCCGCCATCTCACCGCGTTCGGCATTCTCATGGGAGAATGGACACAGAAAATTGCGGATGCCGTTCGGCACTCGGTCGAGTTCTTTAAGGATGCCTGGCAGGAACTCAAGAAGGTCCATTGGCCTTCGCGCAAGGAAACCTATGTGACAACCCTGGTCGTCCTGGTCGTTGTTTTGCTCATTTCTGTTTTTCTGGCGGTCGTGGATTTGGGACTGACCCGAGCCATTCAGGCGATAGTCAGCTAACTACCCGGGTGGTCGTCCTGTATGGATAAAAAATGGTACGTGGTGCATACGTTCTCCGGCTACGAACAAAAAGTCAAAGCGGCGCTGGAGGAGCGGATCAAAAGTCTCGGCAAAGAGCAGCAGTTCGGCGAGATCCTGGTCCCCGTGGAAAAAGTGATGGAGTTGGTTAAAGGAAAAAAGAAGACCTCTTCGAGGAAATTCTTCCCGGGCTATATCCTGGTTCAGATGGTTCTCGACGACGAGACCTGGCACGTGGTCAAGGAGACGCCGAAGGTGACCGGCTTCGTCGGGGGAAGCACCCATCCCGCTCCGGTGAGCGACGAAGAGGTCAAGGCGATCACGCAGCAGATGGAAGAGGGCGCGATCAAGCCGAAGCCGCGCGTCCTGTTTTCGGTGGGAGAAAGCGTCAAGGTGGTCGACGGTCCTTTCGTCGATTTTAACGGCATCGTCGAGGAAGTTCGGCCTGAGAAGGGGAAGCTCCGAGTGCTCATCAGCATCTTCGGCCGCGCCACGCCGGTCGAGCTCGATTTCGTTCAGGTGGAGCGGAACTGAAATGGCCAAGAAAGTAATCGGAGAGATCAAGCTGCAGATTCCCGCGGGACAGGCCAATCCAAGCCCTCCCGTGGGTCCCGCCTTGGGCCAGCGCGGCGTAAATATCATGGAATTCTGCAAGGCCTTCAATGCGGCCACCCAGTCGCAGCAGGGGATGATCATTCCGGTGATCGTCACGGTGTATGCGGACCGGTCGTTCACCTTCATCACCAAGACGCCGCCGACGGCCGTACTGCTCAAGAAGGCGGTCGGATTGGAAAAGGGCTCCGGCGAGCCGGGAAAAAACAAGGTCGGCAAGGTGACGCAAGCGCAGATTCGCGAGATCGCTCAAGTGAAGCTCCGCGATCTGACGGCAAAGGATTTGGACGCCGCGGTAAAGACCGTCGAGGGCACGGCGAGAAGCCTGGGTTTGGAAATCGAAGGGTAGGAAAAGCAGAATCCAGAATACAGAATTCAGTAGACAGAAGGGGGGCGGGGATTCTGAATTCTGGCTTCTGAATTCTGAACCGAGGGTCATATGAAGCGTCGAGGAAAAGGATATAAAGCCGCTCTGGAAAAAGTCGACCGCGCAACCAGGTATCCGTTGGAAGACGGGCTTCGCCTGGTTCACGAGACCAAACGGGCCAAGTTCGATGAAACCGTCGAGTTGGCGATCCGCCTGGGAGTCGATCCCAAGCAAGCCGACCAAAACATCCGTGGCACTGTGGTTCTGCCGCACGGGATGGGGAAAGCGGTTCGTGTGGTCGCCTTCGCTAAAGGCGACAAGGTAAAGGAAGCCGAGGAGGCCGGCGCCGATTTTGTCGGCGCCGACGATCTGATCAAGAAGATCACCGAAGGGTGGCTCGATTTCGATAACGCCGTCGCCACGCCGGACATGATGGCCGCGGTCGGAAAAATAGGAAAAATATTGGGCCCGCGGGGACTCATGCCCAATCCCAAGGTCGGAACCGTCACCATAGACATCGCGAAGGCCGTCAAAGAAATCAAAGCGGGAAAACTCGAGTTCAGAGTCGACAAGGCAGGCATCGTTCATATTCCGGTCGGCAAGGTCTCTTTCGGCATGGAAAAGCTGTTAGACAACGCTCGGGTGGTTCTCACGGCAATTGTTAGAGCCAAACCGGCTTCGGCCAAAGGCAACTACGTTCAAGGAGTGACAGTGTCCACGACGATGGGGCCGGGAATAAAAATAGACGTGAATCAGGTGCGGGCCTTGGCAGCGTAAGCGCGCTGGAGAAGAAAATGGCTGAGTTATCGACGAACACCGCGATACAGGCGGAAAAGGCCGCGACCGTCGCCGAAGTGCATAAGAAGCTCAAGGCCGCCAAGGTGGCGATCGTCACCGAGTATCGCGGCCTCACGGTGGCGCAGATGACCCGCCTCCGGCGCGACATGCGCCAGGCGGCGGGGGAGTACCACGTCATCAAGAACACCATGGCCAAACGCGCGCTTAAAGACACGGCCTACGGCGATTTGGGACGTTTGCTCGACGGCCCCAATGGCTGGGTGTTTGGTTATGAAGATCCGGTCGCGGTCTCAAAGAAGCTGATCAAGTTCATCGAAGAAAATGAAAAACTCACCATCAAGGGGGCGCTCTTCGAGGGCGAGTTCATGGACCAGGCCAAAGTCAAGGTCCTCTCCCAGATGCCGAGCAAGCCGGAGCTTCAGGCGAAGCTGCTGGCGCTCATGCAGGCGCCGGCGACCCAACTGGTGCGCTTGATGCAGGAGCCGGCCGCCATGATGGCGCGGTTGTTGGAATCCATTCGCAAACAAAAAGAATCGCAAGGTTGAAACATCCAAACAGGAGGAAGCCATGGAAGTGACGAGAGATCAGGTCAAGGAGTTCATCAAACAGAGTTCCGTCATGGAGATCGCCGCGTTGGTGAAAGAGTTGGAGCAGGAGCTCGGCATCAGCGCGGCGGCGCCGGTGGCGGTGGCTGCCGCAGCGGCGGGCCCGGCGGCGGCGGCGGAGGAGAAGACGGAATTCAACGTCATTCTGGCCAACGCCGGTGACAAAAAGATCCAGGTCATCAAGGTCGTGCGCGAGCTGACCGGCCTCGGCTTGAAAGAGGCTAAGGATCTGGTCGACGGCGCGCCCAAGCCGATCAAGGAAGGCGTGTCCAAGGCCGACGCGGAGAACATCAAGAAGAAGGTCGAAGAGGTGGGAGGAAAGGTAGAGATTAAGTAGGCGGGATCGGTTGTCTTCCCTCTAATCTCAAACCGGGTCGAAAGAGGAGTATCATGGCGTTTCAAGTGGCACACAATTTAAGGTTTCGCCGCAGTTTTGGCCGGATCAAAAAGATCATCGATCTGCCTTACCTGATTGAAATTCAGAAAAACTCGTACGACGTCTTCCTGCAGAAAGACGTGCCCGCCGACCAGCGTCAGAACGCGGGGCTTCAGGGCGTCTTCAAGTCGGTGTTTCCGATCAAGGATTTTAACGACACCTCTTCGCTCGAATTTGTCAGCTACAATCTCGGCGAGCCGAAATACGACGTGGACGAGTGTCACCAGCGCGGGATGACGTTCGCGGCGCCGCTGAAAGTCACCGTCCAGTTGGTTCTGTGGGACGTGGACCCGCAAAGCGGCAGCCGGAGCATCAAGAACGTCAAGGAGCAGGAAGTCTACTTCGGCGAAATTCCTTTGATGACCAAGAACGGCACGTTCATGGTCAACGGTACCGAGCGCGTCATCGTCAGCCAGCTCCATCGCTCTCCCGGAGTATTCTTCGAGCACGACAAAGGAAAGACGCATGCCAGCGGCAAGCTGCTCTACTCCGCCCGCGTCATCCCCTACCGCGGCTCGTGGCTCGATTTCGAATTCGATCCTAGAGACATCCTCTACGTGCGCATCGACCGGCGGCGGAAATTCCACGCGACGGTGTTGCTCCGCGCCCTCGGCATGACGACGGAGGATCTGCTAAACTATTTCTACACGAGCGACACGATCGTTTTCGACGGCCGCAAGGCCCAGCTCGTCTTCAAGCCCGAGCATTTGATCGGCGTCAAGGCGGGCTCGGACGTGCGCGATCCCAAGAGCAACGAGCTGATCGTCCGCGAAGGCAGAAAGTTGACGCGCCTTTTGATCCGCCAGATGGAGCAGTCCAAAATCAAGCAGGTGCCGATCGCCCTCGAGGACGTCATCGGCCGCGTCGCCGCCCACGATATCGTCGATCCCGCGACCGGCAAGCCGCTGGTGGAGTGCAATCAGGAGATCACGCAGGAAAAACTCGATCTCCTCAGGGAAAAAGGCATCAACCAGATCGAGGTCCTGTTCATCGATGAATCGCGCGTGGGTCCGTTCTTGCGCACGACCTTGCTGCAGGACCGGCTCGATCAGGCGGACAAGGACGACCATAAAAAACCGGAAAAAGCGATCGAGCAGGCGATCCTGGAAATTTATCGCCGTCTCCGGCCGGGCGACCCGCCGACCAAAGAGTCCGCGAACAATTTTTTCAACAACTTATTTTTCAACCCCGACCGCTACGACTTGTCCAAAGTGGGCCGGCTGAAGCTCAACCACAGGCTGAAGCTCAACGTGCCGCTGGAGCACGGCACGCTCCGCAAAGAAGATATTCTCGAGGTCGTGCGCTATCTTATGGAGCTTCGGAACGGCATCGGCTCCGTCGACGACATCGACCATCTGGGCAACCGGCGCGTACGCGCGGTCGGCGAGCTGGTGGAGAACCACTTCCGCGTCGGACTGGTCAGGATGGAGCGGGCGATCAAAGAAAAGATGAGCCTCCAGGACATCGAAACTCTGATGCCCCAGGAACTCATCAACTACAAACCGGTCTCCGCGGCGCTGAAAGAATTCTTCGGCTCGAGCCAGTTGTCGCAGTTCATGGATCAGACCAACCCGCTTTCTGAGATCACGCACAAGCGGCGGCTTTCGGCCCTGGGTCCCGGCGGTCTCACGCGCGAGCGCGCCGGTTTCGAAGTCCGCGACGTGCATCCGACGCATTACGGCCGGGTCTGTCCGATCGAGACGCCCGAAGGACCGAACATCGGTCTGATCGCTTCGCTGACAACCTATGCAAGAGTCAACGAGTACGGCTTTATCGAGACGCCGTATCGCGAGGTCGAGAACGGCCGGGTGACCGACCGGATCCGTTATCTCTCCGCCTTGGAAGAAGAAGATCACGTCATCGCCCAGGCGAACGCGCCGATCGACAACCGCGGAGCCTTCACGGCGGATCTCGTCTCCTCGCGCAAGGGCGGCGAGTTCGTGATGGCGCGGCCGGAGGAAGTCGACTTCATGGACGTCTCGCCCAACCAGCTCGTCAGCGTCGCCGCCTCGTTGATCCCTTTTCTGGAAAACGACGACGCCAACCGCGCCCTCATGGGCTCGAACATGCAGCGCCAGGCGGTGCCGTTGCTCCGCACCGAAGCTCCTCTGGTCGGCACGGGTATGGAAAAAGTCGTGGCGCGCGACTCGGGCGTGACCATCGTCGCCCGGCGCGACGGCATAGTCGAGAGCGTCGATTCGACCCGGATCGTCGTCAAGGCCGACAAGACGTCCGGATCGCACCGCGACACGGGAGTGGACATCTACAGTCTCGTGAAGTACCAGCGGTCCAATCAGAACACCTGCATGAACCAGCGGCCGATCGTCATGATCGGCGACCACGTCAAGGCCGGCGACGTCATCGCCGACGGGCCTTCGACGGAGATGGGCGAATTAGCGCTGGGCCGCAATGTTTTGGTCGCCCTGATGCCTTGGGGCGGGTACAACTTCGAAGACTCGATTCTGATCAGCGAGCGCGTCGTCAAAGAAGACATCTTTACCTCGATCCACATCGAAGAGTTCGAGTGCGTCTCGCGCGACACCAAGCTCGGCCCCGAAGAGATCACCCGCGACATTCCCAACGTCGGCGACGAGGCGCTGACCGATCTCGACGAGAGCGGCATCGTCCGCATCGGCGCTGAAGTAAAACCCGGAGACATCCTCGTCGGCAAGATCACTCCCAAGGGCGAGACCCAGCTCTCGCCCGAAGAGAAGCTCCTGCGCGCGATCTTCGGCGAGAAGGCCGGCGAGGTGCGCGACACTTCGCTGAGAGTTCCTCCCGGAGTCGAGGGGACCGTGATCAACGTGAGAATCTTCTCGCGCAAGGGTCTCGGGAAAGACGAGCGCAGCAAGGTCATCGAGGATGAGGACGTCAGCAGGCTCCGCAAGGACCAGCACGAAGAGATCCGCATACTCCAGGACGGCGCGATGAAGCGCCTTAAGAAGCTGCTCGTCGGCCGGCGCACGGCGGCGCAGGTGCGCGACGACAACCGCCGGGTGCTCATCAACAAAGGGAAAGAGATCACCGAGGAAGATCTCGACGAGATCACGATGCCCTATTGGGGCGAGATCCGGGTCGATAACGAATCGGTCGAGGCGGAGCTCAAGCGCATCGTCGAAAGCACGATCGAGCAGGTGGAGCTCATCAAGGTCGTTTTTCAGGACAAGATCAATAAGCTCAAGAGCGGCGACGAGCTGCCGCCCGGCGTCATCAAGATGGTGAAGACTTTCGTCGCGATCAAGCGCAAACTTCAGGTCGGAGACAAGATGGCCGGCCGCCACGGCAACAAGGGAGTCATCTCGCGCATCTTGCCGGAAGAGGACATGCCGCTGCTCGAAGACGGCACTCCCGTGGACATCGTGCTCAATCCTCTCGGCGTTCCTTCCAGAATGAACGTGGGGCAGATTCTCGAAGCGCATCTCGGCTGGGCCGCGCGCACACTGGGAAAGCAGATCGACGAGCTGATCCACAATGGGCGTCCGGACCCGGATCAACTGCGCCGCCGGCTGAAGGAGTATCTGGCGAGCCGGGAGGTCGGCGAATTCGTCGACGGCGTCAAGGACGCGGATCTGGTGCGCCTCGCGCAAAAATATCACGACGGTCTCCATCTGGCGTCGCCGGTATTCGACGGCGCCGCCGAAGAAGAAATTTTCAACCTTCTTAGAAAGGCCGGGCTGCCGGCTACCGGACAGGTGACGCTCCGCGATGGCCGGACGGGAGTGGCCTTCGATGAGAAGGTGACGGTTGGCGTCATGTACATGATGAAGCTCCACCACCTCGTGGACGACAAGATTCACGCGCGATCCACCGGCCCTTACTCTCTCGTCACGCAGCAGCCGCTCGGAGGCAAGGCCCAGTTCGGCGGCCAGCGTCTGGGCGAGATGGAGGTCTGGGCGCTGGAAGCCTACGGCGCCGCTTTTACCTTGCAAGAAATGTTGACGGTAAAATCGGACGACGTTGTCGGACGCACGAGGATGTATGAGGCGATCGTCAAAGGCGACAATCTGCTCGAGCCGGGACTTCCCGAATCGTTCAACGTCATGGTGAAAGAGCTGCAGAGTTTGGGTCTGGACGTGGAGCTGGTGGAGGAGAAAAGCTGAAACCCCAACGAGGTGTCTAAATGGAAGATCTCTTCAATCTATTCGAGAAACCAAAGAACCCGCTGAGCTTCAACGCGATCAGAGTTTCGCTCGCTTCTCCGGAAAAGATCCGCTCGTGGTCTCACGGCGAGGTTAAAAAGCCCGAGACCATCAACTACCGCACCTTCAAGCCGGAGCGCGACGGGCTTTTCTGCGCCAAGATTTTCGGTCCGACCAAGGACTACGAGTGTAATTGCGGCAAGTACAAACGCATGCGCCACCGCGGCGTCGTCTGTGAAAAGTGCGGCGTCGAAGTGATCCAATCGAAAGTCCGGCGCGAGCGCATGGGCCACATCGAGCTGGCCACGGCCGTCGTCCATATCTGGTTCCTGAAGAGTCTCCCGAGCCGCATCGGCGCGCTCCTCGACATGTCGCTCAAAGACATCGAGAAAATTCTCTACTTCGAATCCTACGTGGTCCTCGACCCGGGCTCCACGCCGTTGGAATACAAGGAGCTTTTGACCGAGGCGCGCTACCGTAAAGCGCTGGAAGAGTACGGCGCGAATTTTTCCGCCGAGATGGGCGCCGAGGCCGTGCGCAAGCTGCTTAAAGCGGTGGACGTCGCCAAGCTCGGCGATGATCTGCGCCAGGAGATGCGCGACGCCAATTCGGAAGTGAGACGGAAAAAGATCGCCAAGCGGCTCAAGGTGGTGAATGCGTTCAGAAGCTCGGGCAACCATCCGGAATGGATGGTCATGGAAGTGATTCCGGTGATTCCACCGGATCTCCGCCCGCTCGTGCCGCTGGACGGCGGCCGCTTTGCGACCTCCGATTTGAACGACCTCTATCGCCGCGTGATCAACCGCAACAACCGCCTGAAACGGCTCATGGAATTGAATGCTCCAGACATGATTATCCGCAATGAAAAGCGCATGCTGCAGGAGGCCGTGGACGCGCTGTTCGACAACGGGCGGCGAGGACGGGCGATCACCGGCCAAAACCGCCGGCCGCTCAAGTCTTTGAGCGACATGCTCAAGGGCAAGACCGGACGCTTCCGGCAGAACCTTCTCGGCAAGCGCGTCGATTACTCCGGCCGCTCGGTCATCGTCGTCGGCCCCGAGTTGCGGCTGCATCAGTGCGGCTTGCCGAAAAAGATGGCGCTCGAGCTGTTCAAGCCGTTCATCTACAACAAGCTGGAAGAGCGCGGCCACGTCACGACGATCAAGAGTGCCAAAAAAATGGTGGAAAAGGAGCGGCCGGAAGTTTGGGACATCCTCGACGAAGTGATCCGCGAGCATCCCGTGCTGCTCAACCGCGCGCCGACGCTGCATCGTCTCGGCATCCAGGCTTTCGAGCCGATTCTTATCGAGGGCAAGGCGATCCAGCTTCATCCGCTGGTCTGCGCCGCCTACAACGCCGACTTCGACGGCGACCAGATGGCGGTTCACGTGCCGCTCTCCGTCGAGGCGCAGGTCGAGGCGCGCGCGCTGATGATGTCCACCAACAATATTCTCTCGCCCGCCAACGGCAAGCCGATCATCGTGCCGACGCAGGACATCGTTTTGGGACTTTATTACATGACCCGCGAGCGGCCGGGCGCCAAAGGCACCGGACAGATCTTCTCCAATCTCCAGGAAGTGCGCATCGCCTTCGACCAGAGCGCCGTCGATCTCCAGGCCCAGGTGACCGTGCGCACCGATAAAGAAAGAGTCGAAACCACCGTGGGCCGGGTGTTGCTGTATGAAGTGGCCCCGCCGGAAATCCCGTTCAAAGACATGAACCGGGTGATGAAGAAAAAAGAGCTGGCGAACCTGATCGACGTGAGCTACCGGCTGGCCGGTAACAAGGCGACGGTCATCTTCGCCGATCGACTGAAAGACGTCGGTTATCATTATGCGACCAAGGCCGGCATATCGATCGCGATCAAAGACATGGTGATCCCGCCGAACAAGGAAGTCTTGCTCAAGAATGCGCACGAGGACGTGCGCGAGATCGAAGAGCAGTACAAAAACGGCTTGATCACCGACGGCGAGCGCTACAACAAGGTGGTCGATATCTGGGCCGAGGTGACGGACCGCATCGCGGACGAGATGCTGCGCGATCTCGGCACCGAAACGATGACCGACGAAAAAGGCGTCAAGGTTACCTTGCCGAGCTTCAATCCGATCTTCATGATGGCGGATTCCGGCGCGCGCGGCAGCGCGCAGCAGATCCGCCAGTTGGCCGGCATGCGCGGCCTGATGGCCAAGCCGTCGGGCGAGATCATCGAAACGCCGATCACGGCGAACTTCCGCGAAGGCTTGACCGTGCTGCAATACTTCATCTCGACGCACGGTGCGCGCAAAGGACTGGCCGACACCGCGCTCAAAACCGCAAACTCCGGCTATCTCACGCGCCGGCTGGTGGACGTGGCTCAAGACTCGGTTATCTCCGAAGACAACTGCGGCACGCTGGACGGAATCGAGATGACGCCCTTGATGGAGGGTGGAGAGATCATCGAGCCGCTCGGCGACCGCGTGCTCGGCCGAGTGGCGCTGGAGGAGGTGAAAGATCCCTTCACCGGCGCCGCGATCGTCGGCGCCAATCAGGAGATCACCGAAGACCTCGTCCAGCGGATCGAAGACGCGGGCTTGGAGCGCATCAAGATCCGCTCCGTGCTCACCTGCCAATCGAGGCGCGGCGTATGCGTGATGTGTTACGGCCGGGATCTTGCGCGCGGCCACATGGTGAACCACGGCGAGGCGATCGGCGTGATCGCCGCGCAGTCGATCGGCGAGCCCGGGACGCAGCTCACGATGCGCACGTTCCATATCGGCGGCACCGCCAGCCGGAGAGCCGAGCAAACGACGTTGGAGGCGCGCAACGAAGGCTTCATCAAATTTATCAACGTCAATACCGTCACCAACAAAGAGGGCGATCTGGTCGTGATGAACCGGAACGGCGAGATCGCGATCGTCGATTATCCGGAAGGCGAAAAGGGCAGAGCGAGAGAGCGGGAGCGCTATCCGGTCGTTTACGGCGCTAGGCTCAAGAAGAAAGACGGCGCTAAGATCAAGCCCGGCGAACTCCTCGCCGAGTGGGACCCGTATACCATCCCGATCCTCACCGAGGTGACCGGCAACGTCAAGTTCGGCGACATCGTCGAAAGCATCACGATGGAGGAGCGGGTCGATGAGCGGACCGGTCTCTCGACCAAGGTCATCATCGATTCCAAGGACACGGAAAAGCGGCCGCGCATCTCGATCAAAGATACCGGCGGAAAGACGGCCCGGCTCTCGGCGACTTTGGAGGCGCGCTACCTTCTCCCGGTCGGCGCCCACATCAACGTGCAGGAAGGGCAATCGGTTTTTGCCGGCGATGCGCTGGCCAAGATCCCGCGCGAGACGACCAAGACCAAGGACATCACCGGAGGATTGCCGCGCGTCGCGGAGCTGTTCGAGGCGCGCAAGCCCAAAGAGTTCGCGGTCATCAGCGAGATCGACGGCGTGGTCTCTTTCGGCAAAGACACCAAGGGAAAACGCAAGGTCGTCATCACGCCGGAGGTGGGCGAGCCGCGAGAATATCTGATTCCCAAAGGCAAGCACATCAGCGTGCATGAAGGCGACCGCGTCAAGGCCGGAGAGGCGTTGATGGACGGCTCTTCCAATCCGCACGATATTCTGAACATCCTGGGAGAAAAGGCGCTGGCCAAGTACCTGGTGGACGAGGTGCAGGAAATTTACCGGCTCCAGGGAGTCCGGATCAATGACAAGCACATCGAAGTCATCGTGCGCCAGATGCTCCGCCGCGTGCGCATCAAAGAAGTCGGCGACACCGATTTCCTCATCGGCGATCAGATTGAAAAGTGGCGTTTCGAAGAAGAGACTCAGAGAGTGATCGCACAAGGCGGCAAGCCCGCCATCGCCGAGCCGCTACTGCTGGGAATCACCAAAGCTTCTCTCTCGACGGAGAGCTTCATTTCCGCCGCATCGTTCCAGGAGACGACGAAAGTCCTGACCGAAGCCGCGATTCAAGGCAAGGTGGATCTCCTCTGCGGGCTCAAAGAGAACGTGATCATGGGCCGTTTGATCCCCGCGGGGACCGGACTGACCAAATATTCCAAGGCGGAGATCGAGATCGAGCAGCCGGAAACCGAAGAGGTCGAGGTTTCGCGCGCCGCCGAGGCCTGATTGTTTTGACAACGGCACGAGCGTCTGTTATTAATAATGGATTTTACCAGAAAGTGATTTATTTTCCCCGCGTTTACTCGTGAACGGGGTTTGGAAAGCGATGCCCACGATCAGTCAACTGGTTCGGGACGGTAGAGAAAAGCAGCGGGGAAAAAACACCGCGCCTGC
Source organism: Candidatus Binatia bacterium (assembly GCA_036504975.1). Classification (NCBI taxonomy): domain Bacteria; phylum Candidatus Binatota; class Binatia (SeqCode); species Binatia bacterium. The sequence goes on from DASXUF010000136.1 coordinate 13,809, forward strand.
GCTCCAGGGGTGTCCGCAAAAACGGGGCGTGTGCATCCGCGTTTATACCACGACGCCGAAGAAGCCGAATTCCGCGCTGCGCAAGGTCGCGCGCGTCCGTCTCACGAACGGCATCGAGGTGACGTCCTACATCCCCGGCGTCGGCCACAACCTGCAGGAGCACTCGGTGGTCTTGATTCGCGGCGGCCGGGTGAAGGATCTTCCCGGCGTCAGGTATCACATCATCCGCGGGACGTTGGATTCGATCGGAGTCCAGGAGCGCCGTCAAAGCCGGTCCAAATACGGCGCGAAGAAACCGAAGTAAAGAATATGCCGCGCAAAGGCGAAGTCAAGAAAAGAGAGGGGCTGCCGGATCCGAAATACGGCGACAAGCAGGTAGCCAAATTTATCAACACGCTCATGACGAGAGGAAAAAAGAGCGTCGCGGAGGGCATCTTTTATCGCTCGCTCGATCTTGTCGGAAACAAGATCAAGGAGGATTCGCTGGCCGTCTTCAAACGCGCGCTGGAGAACGCCAAGCCGACGGTGGAAGTGCGCTCGCGCCGCGTCGGCGGCGCGACGTATCAAGTGCCGGTCGAAGTCAGGCCGCAAAGGCGGCTGTCGCTCGGCATGCGCTGGCTGGTCCAATCGGCTTCCGGGCGCGAAGGAAAGTCCATGGAAGAAAAACTGGCCGCGGAACTGATGGATGCGGCCAACAATCGCGGCGGCGCGATCAAGAAAAAAGAAGATACGCATCGGATGGCGGAGGCCAACCGGGCCTTTGCCCATTATCGCTGGTAGTTAGTTAGGAGGGTTCCAGATAGGAGGCGGGTCGACCGCCTTCTTTTTTTCCGGAATGTTGAAATGGCAAGAACGTCTCCACTAGACAAGACCCGCAACATCGGCATCATGGCGCATATCGACGCGGGCAAAACCACGACGACGGAGAGGATTCTCTACTACACGGGAATCAACTACAAGATCGGCGAGGTGCACGAAGGCACCGCGACCATGGACTGGATGGTGCAGGAGCAGGAGCGGGGGATTACAATCACGTCGGCGGCCACGACTTGTTTCTGGCGCGATCACCGCATCAATATTATCGACACGCCCGGCCACGTCGATTTCACCATCGAGGTCGAAAGGTCGCTCCGCGTTCTCGACGGCGCCGTGGCGGTTTTCTGCTCGGTCGGCGGCGTCGAGCCGCAGACCGAAACCGTATGGCGGCAGGCGGACAAGTACCGCGTGCCGCGAATCGCTTTCATCAACAAGATGGACCGGGTCGGGGCGGATTTTTTCCGCACGCTCAAGATGATCCAGGACCGTCTCGGCGCGCGCGCCGTGCCGGTTCAACTGCCCATAGGCGCGGAGGACCGGTTCGCCGGCGTCGTAGACCTGGTGCAAATGAAGGCCATTCTGTGGGAAGAGGAGAGTCTGGGCGCCAAGTTCCGCGTCGAGGCGATCCCCGAGGAGCTGGCGGCACAGGCTAAAGAGTACCGGGAAAAGTTATTGGAGGCGGCGGCGGACGGCGACGAATCGGTGATGGAAAAATATTTGGAGGGGAAGGAAATCACCGAGGGCGAGATTCGCCGGGCGATCCGCAAGGGCGGTATCGCCATGAAGTTCGTCCCGGTCCTATGCGGCGCGGCATTCAAGAACAAGGGCGTGCAGCCGCTGCTCGACGCCGTCGTCGATTACCTGCCTTCTCCGGTCGATATCCCGCCGGTCCGCGGCAAGAATCCGAACACCCAACAAGAAGAGGAGCGGCCCGCGAGCGACGACGCGCCGTTTTCGGCCCTGGCCTTCAAGATCATGACCGATCCTTACGTCGGCACCTTGACCTTTTTCCGCGTCTACTCGGGCGCGCTGTTCTCGGGGTCGAGCGTCTATAACCCGGCCAAGAGCAGGCGGGAGAGAATCGGTCGCCTGTTAAAAATGCACGCCAACAAGAGAGAGGAAATCAAAGAGGTTTACGCCGGGGACATTGCCGCCGCCGTGGGCCTGAAGAATGCCGCCACCGGGGACACCCTATGTGACGAAGACAAGCCGATCATTCTCGAAGCGATCGAATTCCCCGAGCCGGTCATTTCGATCGCCATCGAGCCGAAGAGCAAGGCCGATCAGGAAAAGCTCGGGCTCTCGTTGCAGAAGCTGGCGACGGAAGACCCGTCGTTCAGAGTCCGTACCGACGAAGAAACCGGCCAGACGATTATTTCCGGCATGGGCGAGCTCCATCTTGAGATCATCGTCGACCGGCTGGTGCGCGAATTCAACGTCGGCGCCAACGTCGGCAAACCTCAAGTCGCCTACAAAGAGACGATTCGGAAGAAGGTCGAGCAGGAAGGCAAGTTTATTCGCCAAACCGGCGGCCGCGGTCAATATGGCCACGTATATATCACGGTGGAGCCGCTGCCGCCGGCAAAGGGATTTGAGTTCGTCGACGCAGTCAAGGGTGGACGCATTCCCAGGGAATACATTCCGGCGGTCGAGAAAGGCATTCGTGAGGCGCTCGATAACGGGCCGCTGGCAGGCTATCCGGTCGTCGATGTCAAAGTGACGCTGTTCGACGGTAGCTATCACGACGTCGATTCATCGGAGATCGCGTTCAAGATCGCCGGCTCGATGGCCTTCAAGGAAGCGGCGCGGAAAGCCTCGCCGGTCTTACTGGAGCCCATCATGTCCGTCGAAGTGGTGACCCCCGAGGAGTTTATGGGCGAGGTCATCGGGAACATCAGCTCGCGGCGCGGTAAAGTTCTCGGCATGGATTCGCGGGCCGCGGCTCAGATTATCCAGGCACAGGTTCCCCTGGCCCAGATGTTCGGTTACGCGACGGATGTCCGCTCCATGACACAGGGCAGAGCGACTTACACGATGCAGTTTTCTCATTACGAGCCGGTTCCTGCGGCGATTGCCGAAGAGATTAGCGCCAAAGCCGGGAACCCGATGGAACAGAAAAAGGCCATATGAACGAAAAGATCCGCATCCGCCTGAAGGCCTACGACCATCGCGTGCTCGACCAATCGGTGGGGGAAATCGTCGAGACCGTGCGCCGCACCGGCGGGCGCGTGGCGGGACCGATCCCGCTGCCGACGCGGATCGAGCGATTCACCGTGAATCGCTCGCCGCACGTGGATAAAAAATCGCGCGAGCAGTTCGAGATCCGCACGCACAAGCGGCTGCTCGACATTCTCGAACCGACGCAGCAAACGATCGATGCCCTCGGAAAACTGGACCTGGCGGCGGGTGTGGACGTTGAAATTAAATTGCAATGACAGGTTTGATCGGCAAGAAAATCGGCATGACGCAGGTGTTCGGCGCCGACGGGACCGTGGTGCCCGTAACGGTGATCCAAACCGGGCCTTGCGTCGTCGTGCAGAAAAAAGAAGCGGCCAAGGACGGCTACAACGCGCTGCAGATCGGCTTCGGCAGCCGCAAAGCGCAGCGCGTGAACAAGCCCGAACAAGGGCATTTTACCAAGGCGGGAAAGGGCGCATTCGAAGTGCTGCGGGAGTTTCGCACGGATAAGGCCGCCGAATACGAGCTCGGCCAGGAGATCAAGGTCGCCGATCTCTTCAAAACGGGAGACCGCGTGGACGTCGCCGGAATCAGCAAGGGCAGAGGTTTTGCCGGAGTGATCAAGCGCTGGAGCTTTGCCGGATTTCCCGGTTCGCACGGCACGCACGAGTACTTTCGTCACGGCGGGTCGATCGGCAATCGATCCTATCCGGGCCGCGTCTTTAAAGGAAAAAGAATGGCGGGCCATTGGGGCGATGAGCGGGTGTCGGTGCAAAATCTCGAGATCGTCGAGGTGCGCGCCGCCGACAATCTACTGCTGATCAAAGGCTCCGTGCCCGGCGCCCAGCGAGGAGTGCTGGTCATTCACCAGGCGGTGAAAGGCCGTAAGTAAGACATGGCTGCCGAAGTCGTTCATCCCAAGCTCAACGAGGAAATTTTCGGCGCTGCCTTGCGTCCGCATCTCTTGCATCAGGCGGTCGTCATGCAGCTCAACAACCGGCGCGCCGGCACGGCCGCGACCAAGAGCAAGGGGTTCGTGCGCGGCGGCGGCAAGAAGCCGTGGAAGCAGAAAGGCACCGGCAGGGCCCGCGCCGGCAGCATCCGGTCGCCGCTATGGGTGGGAGGCGGGACGATATTCGGGCCGACGCCGAGGGATTTTTCATACCGCATGCCGAAGAAGGCGCGGCGCGAAGCGCTGCTGTCGGCTCTGAGCTTAAAGCGCAAGGAAGACAAGATCATCGTGTTGAATGCGCTTGAGATCGCGGAAATCAAAACCAAGTTGATGCGCCGGATGCTCGACGAGCTTCAGGTGAAAAGCGCGCTGATTATTCTGCCCGAAGGGGATGACAAAGTCGCGCTCTCGGTCAGGAACCTGCCAAACGTCAAGGCGCTCCGCGTCGATGGGCTCAACGTCTATGACCTGCTTCGCTATGAGCACCTGATTATGACGGAGCAGGCGCTGCGAGCGATCGAGGAAAGGCTCGCGGCATGAGAACCTATCAAGAAATCATCCAGGCGCCGCTCGTGACCGAGAAAGGCAGCGTGCTTTCCGAGAAGAACAATCAGGTTTTATTCCGCGTGCGCTCCGACGCCAACAAGATCGAGGTCAAGCAGGCGATCGAATCTTTGTTCAAAGTAAAAGTCTTGAACGTTCGGATGGCCCGATATCTCGGGAAAATGCGCCGCGTGGGCAGAAACTCGGGACGGTTGCCGCAGTGGAAGAAAGCTTATGTGACTCTGAAAGAAGGGGACAAGATCGACTTTTTCGGCGCGGCATAGAAATCGAAGACAATGGCTATTAAAACTTACAATCCGACTTCCCACGGCATGCGCTTCAGGACCGGGCTCGGCTTCGAGGAGATCACCAAAAACAAGCCCGAGAAGAGCCTGATCCGTCCTCTCAAGCGCAGCGGGGGCCGGAACAATTTGGGGCGGATCACCAGCGGTCATCGCGGCGGCGGGCATAAGCGCCTCTATCGGTTGATCGACTTCAAGCGCGACAAAAGGGATGTTCCCGCTCGCGTCGAAGCCGTCGAGTACGATCCCAACCGTTCGGCCCGGCTCGCGCTGCTCTGTTACGCCGACGGCGAGCGGCGCTACATTCTCGCGCCCGACCAGCTCAAAGTGGGCGACGCGGTCATTTCCGGCGGCGAAGGCGTCGATATCAAGCCGGGTAATTCTCTCCCGCTCAAGTTTATTCCCGTGGGCACGGTGATTCACAACATCGAGCTCAAGATCGGCAAGGGCGGCCAGATGGTGCGCAGCGCCGGCGCCGGCGCCCAGCTCATGGCCAAAGAAGCCGGCTATGCCCTCCTGAAGCTCCCTTCCGGAGAGCTTCGGAACGTGCTCGCGGAGTGCCGCGCCACGATCGGCCAGGTGGGAAACCTGGAGCAGGAAAACATCTCGCTCGGAAAAGCGGGCCGCTCGCGTTGGCTGGGCAAGCGGCCGTGGTCGCGCGGCATCGCCAAAAACCCGGTCGATCATCCGCACGGCGGCGGCGAGGGCCGCTCCAAGGGGAATCATCCGATGACTCCATGGGGAAAGCCGACCAAGGGCTACAAGACGCGGAAGAATCACCAGTCGGATAAATATATCGTCAAACGCAGAGAGGCCAGGTAACGATGGCGCGCTCGGTTAAGAAAGGTCCTTTTATCGACGAGCACCTCAGGCGCAAGATCGAGGCGATGAACGGGTCGAAGGAAAAGCGGGTGGTGAAAACCTGGTCGCGGCGCTCGACCATAACTCCGGACATGGTCGGCCACACCATCGCCGTGCACAACGGGAGAAAATTCATTCCGGTTTTCGTTACGGAGAATATGGTCGGTCATAAGCTCGGCGAGTTTGCGCCCACGCGGACATTTTACATTCATTCGGGCGACCGCAAGGGAGAGGCCAAAGAAGGCGTCATCGGCGCGCCGCCCGCGGCGCCGGGAGCTCCAGGCGCGCCGGCTGCTGCTCCGGGGGCGGCCCCGAAACCGGCAGCGCCTCCTCCTCCTAAGGCGGGAGCCTAGCAGAGATGGAAACGCGCGCTGTAACAAGATTCGTTCGTCTGTCGCCGCGGAAGGTCAGATTGGTGGTCGATCTGATCCGTGGAAAAGGAGTCGAAGAGGCGCTCAATACGCTTAAATTCGTGCCCAAGCGCGCGGCCGCGCTCGTGGCCAAGACGTTGAGGTCGGCGGTGGCCAATGCGGAAGGCACGCAGAGCGTCGACGTGGACCGCCTCTACGTTAAGCGCGTGGAAGTCGGCGAAGGCGGCATGTGGAAGCGCTTCATGCCGCGCGCCATGGGGCGGGCGACGCGCGTGCGCAAGCGGCTCGCCCATATCACGGTCGTCGTCGACGAGAGGAGCGAATCCTGATGGGTCAGAAGACGCATCCAAAATTATTTCGCATCGGGGTCATCGACTCCTGGGATTCCAAGTGGTTTGCGCGCCACGACTACGCGAAGCTCTTGCACGAGGATTTCAAGATCAAGAAATTTTTGAAGAGCCGGCTCTATCACGCCGGGATTTCACGCATCGAGATCGAGAGCGCGGCGAACAAAGCGAAGATCAACATTCACACGGCGCGGCCGGGGATCGTGATCGGCAAGAAAGGCGCCGAGATCGAAAAGCTCAAAAAGGAGCTGTCGCAACTGACCGGGCGCGAGGTTTATTTGAACATCATCGAAGTGCGCCGGCCCGATCTCGACGCCCAGCTCGTGAGCGAAAACGTGGCGCTGCAGCTCGAGCGGCGGGTGGCGTTTCGCCGCGCCATGAAAGAGAGCGTCTCGCGCGCGATGAGAATGGGCGCGCAGGGCATCAAGATTCAGTGCGCGGGGAGGTTGGGCGGCACCGAGATCGCGCGCACCGAGTGGTACCGCGAGGGCCGGGTTCCGCTGCACACGCTCAGGGCCGACATCAGCTATGGCTTCGGCGAGTCTAAAACGACTTATGGAGTGATCGGCGTGAAAGTCTGGATCTTCCGCGGCGAAGTGCTGACCGAAGAGGAGCAGCAGCAGAAGACGGCGATGGGCGCCTAATAGGCGTTAGGCGGTAGGCTGTAGGCGGTAGAAAGAACTTAAAAAATGTTAGAGCCGAAGAAAGTAAAATACCGGAAGCAGCAGAAGGGGAGAAGGGCCGGCATGGCTCTCCGCGGCTCGACTCTCGCTTTCGGCGATTATGGGCTGAAGGCGCTCGAAAGAGGCTGGCTCGGCTCACGCGAGATCGAGGCGGCCAGAATCGCCTTGACCCGTTATTTGAAGCGCGGCGGCAAGGTCTGGATTCGCATATTTCCCGACAAGCCGATCACCAAGAAACCCGCGGAAACGCGCATGGGAAAAGGCAAGGGCGCTCCGGAAGGTTGGGTGGCCGTAGTCAAGCCGGGAAGGATTCTCTACGAGATGGAAGGAGTGGAGCCGGGCCTGGCGCGGGAGGCGTTTCGTTTGGCCGCCCACAAGCTGTCGCTTCCCACGATGTTCGTGGAGCGGCGAGGCATAATCCATGGACGCTAAAGAACTGCGCGAGCTGGGCGACCAGGAGCTCGCGCAAAAACGAGTCGAGCTGAGAGAAGAGATTTTTCACCTGAAGCTCCGCCGCGCCACCGGCAGGCTGGAAAACTCGATGAAGCTCAGGCAGGACAGGCACGAGCTGGCGCGAGTCGAAACCATTTTACGAGAGAAAGCGCTCAAGGGCGGGAAAAAGTAGATGGAGCCGAGACGGATGCACAAAGAGCGCCAGGGAGTGGTGCTCAGCAATCGAATGCAGAAGACGGTCGTCGTTTCCGTGGAGCGAACGGTGCGGCATTCCAAGTACAAAAAATATCTCAAGCGGCGCTCCAAAGTGAAGGCACACGACGAGAAAAGTGAGTGCCAGGTGGGGGACCGGGTGCTGATCGTCGAGACCCGGCCGCTCAGCCGCGACAAACGTTGGCGCGTGAGCCGGATCCTGGAGCGGGGCGTGGCGGATGAAATCGTGGTGCCCGAAGCTTTGCCGTCGGTGTGATCTTTCGTGGCAGGATCGATTTATGATTCAGATGAGAACGGTGTTGGACGTGGCGGACAATTCGGGAGCGCGGAAGGTCCAGTGCATCAAGGTGCTCGGCGGCAGCAAGCGCAAGTACGCCTCGGTGGGGGACATCATCGTGGTTTCCGTGAAAGAGGCGATTCCCAACGCCAAGGTGAAAAAAGGCGAGGTGATGAAGGCGGTGGTGGTGCGGACGGCGAAGGAGCTGGGCCGGTCCGACGGCAGTTACATACGGTTCGATACCAATTCCGCCGTGCTCATCGATAATCAGAAAGAGCCGATCGGGACGCGCATTTTCGGGCCGGTGGCGCGAGAGCTGAGGGCCAAGAAATTCATGAAGATTATTTCTCTTGCCCCCGAGGTTCTTTAAGAAGGCGCGAGGCGAGAGGCAACGGGGACTATGCAGATTCGGAAAAACGACAGCGTGATGGTGATCGCCGGGAGGGAGCGGCGGAAGACCGGGAAAGTCCTCCGCGTCATTCCCAAGCGCCACGCCGCGATCATCGAGCGGATCAACCTGGTGAAGCGCCACGCACGCGCGCGCGGGCCGCAACAGCCCGGCGGCATCGTGGAAAAAGAGGCGCCGATCCCGCTGTCGAATCTCATGCTCATGTGCGATAAGTGCAACGCGCCGGTGCGCGTCGGCAGAAAAGTCATGGGCGACGACGAAAAGGCGCGCGTCTGCCGCCGCTGCGGAGACCCGATCGATTAAGTTTCGAGTTCCGGGTTGCGAGTTCCGAGTTCCCCTCCCAACCCGAGACCCGAAACGCGAGACCCGAAACCAAATTTATGAACGCTCGGCTGCAAAAGAAATTTAATGAAGAAGTGATTCCGGCGATGATGAAGGAGTTCGGCTACAAGAACACTCTTCAGGTGCCGCGTCTGGAGCGGATCACGCTCAACATGGCTCTCAGCGAGGCAGTGCAAAACGTCAAGGTCCTCGACGCGGCGGCGGCGGAGCTGATGGCGATCACCGGGCAAAAGCCGGTGATCACCCGCGCCAAGAAGGCGATCGCCAACTTCAAGCTGCGCCAGGGGGTGCCGATCGGCTGCATGGTCACGCTCCGGCGCGACCGGATGTATGAGTTCTTGGACCGGTTTATTCACGCGGCGCTGCCGCGCGTGCGCGACTTCAAGGGAATCCCGGGCAAGTCCTTCGACGGCCGCGGCAACTACTCTCTCGGTCTTCGCGATCAAATTATTTTTCCCGAGATCGTCGCCGACAAGGTCGATAAGTCGCGCGGGCTGACGGTTTCGATCGTCACCACGGCGAAAACGGACGAGGAAGGCAAAGCGCTCCTCAAGCACTTGGGGATGCCGTTCGCCGCTTAGGCGCGGGAGGAAAACCATTGGCTAAGACGTGTCTTCGAATCAAGGCGGAACGGCCGAATAAGTTTAAGGTCAGACAATACAATCGCTGTCCGCTCTGCGGGCGCGCGCGGGCCTTTTTCCGCCGCTTCCGCATGTGCCGGATCTGCCTCAGGGACAATGCCAGGAAGGGGCAGATCCCCGGCCTGATCAAGGCGAGCTGGTAGCCGTTCGGGAGAGAACATGGGAATGACGGACCCGATTGCCGATCTGCTGACGCGAATTCGCAACGCCCTGCGCGCCGGCCATGACAACGTGGAGGTGCCTTGTTCCCGCCTCAAAGAATCGCTCGTCAAAGTGCTGATTGCCGAGGGTTACTTGCAAGAGGTCAAACGAGTCAAAGTCAAAGAAGGCGCCGGCGAGTTGCTGCGCATTCATTTAAAATTCGACAAGGAACATAGGCCGATCATCACCGGAGTCAAACGTGTCAGCCGTCCGGGGCGGAGAGTCTACGTCGGGATCGACGAGATCGCGCCGATTCGCAAGGGGCTGGGCGTCAACGTGCTCTCGACCCCGAAAGGCATTCTCGTCGACCGCGACGCCAAGAAGGCGAAAGTCGGCGGCGAGCTGATCTGCTCGGTCTGGTAAAACAGGGAAGGTAGAACGTGTCGCGCATCGGAAAATTACCGATATCGATTCCTGACGGAGTGAAAGTCGCCTTGGAAGACGGCGCCGTCCGGGTGGAAGGTCCGAAGGGTAAACTCCGGACCGTCATCCCGCCGCGCATCCAGGTGAGCGTCGAGGGAAAAGTCATCAAGGTCGCGCGCGAAGCCGAGGAGAGAGACGTCAAGGCGCTGCATGGATTGGCGCGCAAGTTGATCGCCAATATGGTCGAGGGCGTGAGCAAGGGCTTCACCCGCATCCTGGAAATCAACGGCGTGGGTTACCGGGCCGAGGTTAAAGGGTCGGACCTTCATATCACGTTGGGTTATTCGCACCCGATCGTGTTTCCTTTGCCCGCCGGAGTAACGGCCACCGTGGAGCGCCAGATCATCATCACGTTGCAGAGCGCCGACCGGAGGCTCCTCGGCGAGACCGCGGCGGTCATTCGCGGCTTGCGACCGCCGGAGCCCTATAAAGGCAAAGGCGTCAAGTATCGCGAAGAAGTCATCAAACGCAAGGCCGGAAAAGCGGTCGGCGCGGCGGGATCGTCGCAGTAACGGAAATTATCCATGTTGGACAACCGGAGAGAAATCGGACGCCACAGGCGCCAGCAGCGGGTGCGCAAGCAGGTTCGGGGAACCGACCAGCGCCCGCGGATCTGCGTCTATCGCAGCGTCAAACACATTTACGCGCACGTCATCTCCGACGAGAAGGGCGTTACGCTTGCCACTGTCTCGACCTTGTCTTCCGACCTCAAGGGCAAGCTCAAGAGCACCAAAGGAAAAGAGGCGGCGAAACAAGTCGGACAATTGCTTGCCAAGGCTTGCAAAGAGAAAAATATTTCTCGCGTGATATTCGACCGCAACGGGTTTCTCTACCATGGCCGAGTCCAGGCGTTGGCGGATGCCTTGCGCGAGGCCGGAGTGAAATTCTAGGACTGGGCCATGAGTGCCGAGGACTGAGTCTTTAACTCAGCACTCAGTCCTCATATCGCAGCACTGGAAACTATGGAACGAATCGATCCTCAAGGACTGGAACTGAAGGAGAAGGTCGTCCACATCAGCCGCGTCGCCAAAGTCGTTAAGGGTGGCCGGCGCTTCAGCTTCAACGCGCTCGTGGTTGTGGGCGACAGCAAGGCCGTGGTGGGCTATGGGCTGGGAAAGGCCAAGGAAGTTCCCGAGGCGATTCGCAAGGGATTGGAACAGGCGAAGAAGAGCCTGATCAGAATCCCGATCATCGACGGAACGATTCCGTTCGAGGTCACCGGCCGTTTCGGCGCGGGTTACGTGATATTGAAACCGGCCTCCGACGGAACCGGCGTCATCGCCGGCGGCGGCGTGCGCGCCGTTGTCGAAGCCGCGGGGATTCACAATGTCCTCACGAAATGCATCGGCTCGAGCAATCCGCATAACAGCGTCAAGGCCACTTTCGAAGCGCTGAAGGCTCTTGAGCTGCCGGAGGGGATTGCGGGTCGGAGAGGGAAGCTGTTGCAGGAGATTCGCTGAAATTATGGACTTAAGCGCTTTGAAGCCGGCGCCCGGCGCGACGAAAAAAAGAAAACGGGTTGGGCGCGGAGACGGCTCGGGCCACGGGAAGACATCGTGCCGGGGCCACAAGGGGCAGGGTTCCCGGTCCGGCGGTAACGTGCATCCCGGGTTTGAAGGCGGCCAGATGCCGCTCATACGCCGCATTCCCAAGCATGGCTTTCATAACCCATTCCGGCAGAGTTACGTCGTCGTGAATCTCGGGCAGCTCGAAATATTCGCTTCCGCCAGCGAGGTGACGCCCGAGCTTATGCTCGAGCGCCGCCTGATTCGGCGCAAGGGCGAGCCGGTGAAGGTTTTGGCGGATGGCGCGCTCACCAAGCCGTTGACCGTAAAGGCGCATGCGTTTTCTTCCAAGGCGAAAGAAAAACTCGAGGCGCTGGGCGGCAAAGCGGAATTGATAACGGAAGGCGCTACGAAAGCAGCGGTAGGCAAATAGAGCATCGGGGTTTTTCTTCCGAATGCCTAATGCCTACCGTCTAACGCCTGGTTTTTAATATGATTGAAGGTTTTCAAAACGCGACCAGAATTCCGGAGCTTCGGCGCAGGATATTTTTTACCCTGGCCATGCTCGCCGTCTACCGTGTGGGAGTTCACATCCCAACGCCGGGGATCGATCGGGTCGCTTTGGCGTCTTTCTTCGACAAAGTGAAAGACACGATCTTCGGCCTGTTCAACCTTTTTTCCGGCGGCGCCTTGGAGCAGTTCTCGGTCTTCTCTTTGGGCATCATGCCCTACATCAGCGCGTCCATCATTCTCCAGCTCCTTACGGTCGTTTTTCCCTATCTCGAACGCCTCTCCAAGGAGGGCGAGGTCGGCCGCAGGAAAATCACGCAATACACACGCTACGGCACCATCGTTCTCTCCATCATTCAAGGCCTGATGATCGCCGTCGGGATGGAGGGAACGCGCGGCGGCGGCGGCGAGCCCATCGTGCTCGATCCCGGATGGCGTTTTCGCATCATGACGGTCATCACCCTGACTTCCGGTACCGCCTTCATCATGTGGTTGGGAGAGCAGATCACAGAGCGGGGCATCGGCAACGGCATCTCGCTCATCATTTTCGCCGGGATCATCGCGCGACTGCCGTCGGCCATCACCTCTACCTATCAGTTCATTCAGGAGGGAGAACTAGGCATCCTAGTGGTTCTTCTGGTCGTGGCGATCGTCGTCGCCACCGTCGCAGTGGTGATATTCATGGAGCGCGGCCAAAGAAGGATCCCGGTCCAGTACGCCAAAAGAGTGGTGGGCCGCAAGATGTACGGCGGCCAGAGCTCTCATCTCCCGCTCAAGATCAACACCGCCGGCGTGATTCCGCCGATCTTCGCCTCTTCGATTCTGATCTTTCCGGCGACGGTTGCTCAATTCGTGCAGCATCCGTGGGCACAGGCCGCGGCCGGTTACCTCGCTCCAGGCCAATGGCTGCATGACCTGCTTTACGTCGGATTCATTATTTTCTTTTGTTACTTCTATACTGCGGTCGTGTTCAATCCCGTCGATGTGGCGGAGAACATGAAGAAGTTCGGCGGCTACATTCCCGGAATCAGGCCGGGCCAGAAGACCGCGGAGTTCATCGACCGGGTGCTCTCCAGGATCACCTTGGGCGGAGCGATTTATATTTCGATAGTGGCGCTGTTGCCCACGATGCTGATCAGACAATTCAACGTGCCGTTCTACTTCGGCGGTACGGCATTGCTGATCGTGGTGGGAGTGGCGATGGATACCGTGGCCCAGGTTGAAACTCATATGATCACCCGGAACTACGAAGGCTTCATGAAACGGGGTCGCTTGAGGGGGAGAAGAGGCTAGGATTATCCGTGGGCGTACTGCGCGTGGTTTTTTTTGGTCCTCCGGGGGCCGGGAAAGGAACTCAAGCGAGACTTCTCCAGCAGAAGTTCGGCGCGTGCCAGGTTTCGACCGGAGAGATCCTGCGCACGGCGGCGCGTGAACAGAGCGCGCTTGGGAAGCAGGCGGCGGATTACCTCGACCGGGGAGATTTGGTTCCCGATCAGGTCATGGTCAAGCTCGTCGCCGAGCGCCTGCGCGAGCCGGATTGCCAGGGCGGTTTCATCCTGGACGGCTTTCCCCGAACCATCGCCCAGGCGGATCAACTGGAGAAGATGCTTAAAGACAGCGGCCTCCCGCTGGAATCCGCGCTGTGTATCCAGGCGTCCAAGGATGTGCTGATCAAGCGGTTGTCCGGGCGGCGCACCTGTAAAAAATGCGGCAACCTGCACCATACGATATTCGATCCGCCCGCCAGGCCGGGGCTATGCAATCGCTGCGGCGGAGAGCTCTACCAGCGGGAAGACGATCGCGAGGAAATGATCGCCGCGCGGCTCGGCGTCTATGAAAATCAGACCGCGCCGCTCAAGGAATATTATCGCAAGCGCGGCCTGCTGAAGGAGATCGACGGCGTGGGCAGCGTGGAGGAGGTCCGCAAGCGGGTGCTGCTGGCGGTCACATGATCACAATCAAATCCGCGCGTGAGATCGAGGTGATGCGGCGCGCCAACGTGATCGTCGCCGAGATTCTCCAGCGGCTAAAAGAAAAAGCCGCCCCGGGCGTGACGACCTTGGAGCTGGACGCGTTGGCCGAGGAGTTGACCTATAAAAAAAAAGCCGCGCCGGCGTTCAAAGGATACCAAATGGCCGGGAGGGTTTATCCCAGATCTCTCTGCGTCTCGGTCAATGAAGAGATCGTCCACGGTATTCCCTCGGGACGCGTGTTGAAAAACGGCGACATCGTGGGGATCGACTTCGGCGTCATTTACGAAGGATTCTACGGCGATTCCGCGGTCACCATCGGGATCGGAAAGATCAGCGAAGACGCCCGCCGGCTGGTGCAGGTGACCGAACAGGCGCTGTATCGCGGCATCGAGCATCTGCGCGACGGCAAGAGACTCGGGGATTTGTCCGCGGCGATTCAGCAAACCGCCGAAGGCGCCGGGTTCTCCGTGGTCCGGGCGTTTGTGGGGCATGGCATCGGCAAACACCTGCATGAGGATCCTCCGGTGCCGAACTACGGCGAGCCGGAGCGAGGCCTTCGCCTCAAGGAAGGGATGGTTTTGGCCATCGAGCCGATGGTCAACGCGGGGAGCTGGGAAGTCAAGATGAAAGAGGATGGCTGGACGGCGGTGACCGGCGACGGCAGTCTCTCGGCCCATTTCGAGCATTCGGTCGCGATCACTGCGAATGGGCCGTACATTCTGAGCCAGCTTTAGTTGGGATACAGAGCGCGGAAAACCGAGCAGGTATGCCGAAAGAAGACGCGATCGAGGTAACCGGCACCGTGTTGGAAACGCTCCCGAACGCCATGTTTCGGGTGGAGCTGGACAACGGCCACAAAGTGTTGGCCCATATCTCGGGAAAAATGAGGATGCATTACATCAAGATTCTCCCGGGCGACAAAGTCAAAATCGAGCTCTCGCCCTACGACTTGGCCAGGGGCAGGATCATCTACCGGGAGAGATAGGCGACAGATGAAGGTACGAGCATCGGTTAAAAAGATCTGCAACAAATGCAAGGTGATCCGGCGCAAGGGAGTCGTGCGCGTGGTTTGCGTCAACACCCGGCACAAGCAGAGGCAAGGATAAATAATTTTAGATTTTCGATTTCAGCCAAAGGACTGATCAGCCTCAGGCTGAGCCGATTTTCGATTGAATCGTTCGACTGAGCTCACGACGAAGTCTAAAATCCAAAATCTAAAATCGAAAATGGGCGGTCGGGATTAAAGGGGGGAAAGATGGCGCGCATAGCCGGAGTGGATTTGCCCAAGAACAAGCGCATGGAGATCGCGCTTACTTATATTTACGGCATCGGCCGGAGCAACTCGAGAAAGATTCTCCAGTCGGCCGGGATCTCCTTTGACACCAAGACCGACAACTTGACCGACGACGAGGTAGTGAAGATCCGCCAGCTGATCGATCAGGGCCACAAGGTGGAAGGCGATCTCCGGCGCGAGGTGTCGCAGAACATCAAGCGCCACGTCGACGTGGGATCGTACCGGGGAATCCGGCACCGCAAGGGCTTGCCGGTGCGGGGACAGCGGACGCACACCAACGCGCGCACGCGCAAGGGGCCGCGCAAGACGGTAGCTGGGAAAAAGACCGCCCCATCCAAAGGATAGTAAGATAGTAAAAGGTAGGGGCGCGATTCATCGCGCCCGGTACAAAAAGCAGGAGAAAAAATGGCGAAGGACGATCAGGGAACTGAAGAGAAAAAGGCCGAAGCGCGCCCAGAGGATAAGACAGGCGAGAAAGGCGGCGAGAAAGCGGCCGCCGAGAAGGCGGCGGAGCGTGCGGCGCGGAAGAAAAAGGGCAGAAAAAACGTCGCCGAGGGCGTCGTCCACATCCATTCGACCTTCAACAATACGATCGTCACGATCACCGACTATCAAGGCAACGTCATCTCGTGGTCGAGCGCCGGCACGATGGGATTCAAGGGCTCGCGCAAGGGAACACCCTTCGCGGCGCAGCAGGCGGCCGACAACGCGGCCAAAAAAGCGGCCGACCACGGCGTGCGCAGCGTGCAGGTTTTTGTGCGCGGCCCCGGCGCGGGGCGAGAGTCGGCGCTCAGATCGCTGCAGGCGGCCGGCATCCATATCAGCCTGATCAAGGACGTCACGCCGATTCCGCATAACGGCTGCCGTCCGCCTAAGCGGAGGAGAGTATGACTATAGGCGAATATAAAAACTTGAGGAGAGCGTAAAGCCGTGGCCAGGTACACCGGATCGGTTTGCCGTCTTTGCCGGCGCGAGAATTTGAAGCTCTTTCTCAAGGGAGAGCGCTGCTACACGGACAAATGCGCGATCGAACGCAGAAACTATCCGCCGGGCCAACACGGCCAGGGCCGTCCGAAATTTTCCGAGTACAGCATTCAGTTGCGCGAGAAGCAAAAGATCAAGCGCATGTACGGCCTCTTCGAGAAGCAGTTCCGCCGCACTTTCGAGCTGGCCGAGCGGGTCAAGGGAATCACCGGCGAGACTCTCTTGATTCTTTTGGAAAGACGATTGGACAACGCCGCTTACCGGCTGGGTTTTGCCAGCTCCCGGGCTGATGCGCGCCTGCTCGTGCGCCACGGGCACGTCACCGTCAACGGCAAGCGGGTGAACATCCCGTCGTATTTAGTTCGCGCCGGCGACGTGGTCGCGGTGGTCGAGTCGGGCCGCCAGATGGTGCGCGTGCTGGCGGCCATGGAGGCCGCGCAGCGGCGCGGCGTGCCGGAATGGATCGAAGTGGACCGCGACAGCGTGAGCGGCAAAATAAAATATCTGCCTACGAGGAGCGACATCACGGCGCCGATCAACGAAAAACTGGTCGTGGAGTTGTATTCCAAGTAACGTCGGAATCGAGGGGATCGATATGCACAGGCATTGGACCGATTTGATCAAGCCCAAAGAACTTGAAGTGGACGAAAAAAACCTGACCGCCACTTACGGGAAATTTTATGCCGAACCTTTCGAGCGGGGATTCGGCTCAACCATCGGCAATTCGCTGAGAAGGACTCTCCTCTCCTCGCTCATGGGGGCGGCGATCGTTTCGGTCCGCATCAAGGGAATTCTGCACGAGTTCTCGACGATCGCCGGAATCACCGAGGACGTGACCGACATCATTCTAAATCTCAAGGAAGTCCGCTTAAGGTTGATGGACAGCGAGCAGCAGACGATCCGGATCGAAGCCAAGGGATCGAAGACGGTCCAGGCGCGGGATATCATCGCAGGACCCAACGTCGAGATCCTCAATCCGGACCAGCACATCGCCACCCTCGCGCGCGAGGCGAAGCTCGAAATGGAGATGGTGGTGAAGCTCGGGCGCGGTTACGTGCCGGCGGAGCGGAACAAGGAAGAAGGCGTGCCGGTGGACACGATCGCGATGGACGCCATTTTTACGCCGATCCGCAAGGTGAATTTCAACGTGACCAACGCGCGCGTCGGACAGCGGACCGATTATGACCGCCTCGTGTTCGAAGTGTGGACCGACGGCGGCGTGAAGCCCGACGACGCGGTCGCCTACGCGGCCAAGATCCTCCAGGACCAGCTCCAGATCTTCATCAATTTCAACGAGGAGCCGGAGCAGAGGAATGAAGAGGCGCCGTCGATTCCGCTGAATGAGAACCTCTATCGCAGCGTGGACGAGCTGGAATTTTCCGTCCGCTCGCAGAACTGCCTGCAGAACGCCGATATCAAATATATCGGCGAGCTGGTTCAGAAGACCGAGCAGGAGATGCTCAAGACCAAAAACTTCGGCCAGAAGTCGCTCAACGAGATCAAGGAGATTCTTCGTGGCATGGGACTGGAGCTCGGCATGAAGATCGACCATTTCCCGCCGCGCGAAGAGATCGAAAACCGCCGGCGCGCTCGGGAAAAAGAGACGGCGTAAAAAAGTTTCGCCTTGTGGGTTTCGGGTTTCGAGGCCACCGCCTCCCGACTCGGAACTCGGAACTAAAACATGCGACATCTTAGAGCCGGGAGAAAATTCAATCGCAGTCCCAGCCACCGCGCGGCGCTGTTGCGCAATTTAGTGACCTCGTTGCTGCGTCATGAGCGCATCCAGACGACCGATCCCAAGGCCAAGGAGCTCCGGAGCTGGGCCGACCGCATGATCGGCTTGGCCAAGCAGGGGACGTTGCACGCGCGGCGCCAGGCACTGGCGGTGATTCAAGACGAAGACGTCGTGCACAAACTTTTCGATGCCTTAGCGGCGCGTTTCAAAAATCGCGCCGGCGGCTACAGCCGCGTCATCAAGATCGGCTGGCGCCAGGGCGATCGGGCGCCTCTGTCGATCATTGAGTTGTTGCCCGCCGAAGCCAAAGCGGAAGCGGCCGCTGGCCAGAAGAAAAGCCGGCGGCGGTCGCGGAAAGCGGCGGCAGACGGAAAAGAAGCCGGCGGCAAGAAAAAAGCCGCGGCGCCGCGACGGTCAGCTAAGAAAGCTTCCGCGTAAATTTCTCACATTTCATTTCTCTGCGCGCGCATCCATTAGCCCGGATTATTCACCATCGGCGGGGCCGCTTTCTCCCTTGGCGCTCTTTGCGCCTTTGCGCGAGATTTCCCTCACCCTTCCCTCTCCCGCACGCGGGAGAGGGAAGGGGTGAGGGCGACCAATCCGGACTATCGATACCCAGCGAGAAGCCGCTCGAAGGACGGCGCTCCGCCCTCGCCCGGAAAAGTCACCTGATGAAAGCGGGGTTGGAAGTATCCCGCCAGGTCAAAAAGACGTTGGGCTTTTTTGGGATCCCATTTTTCTCCGACCCGGATGGTTGGATCTCCGGCCGCGCTCCGCTGAAGGTCGAATTTCACCGAAGAACGAACGAACTCGCGGTGCGCCTTTTCTCCGGTAATATAGGGTATGAGAAAAGCGATCGACTTTTCCAGAGCGGCCCCTTCCGGGGTCGTGTGCGCGTAGAGGTCAATCCCATTCTTGTCCGCCGCAATGGCCAGCTCGATCAAAGGCAGAAGGTCGTACACGTGATAATGCAGCGCGTCGCGTTGGCGGAAATCGAAAGTCAAGCCGTCGGGATAAAGATTGACGTTCAAGTGGCGCCCGGTGTCGGACACGACCCAGCGAATGAGATCCGAGGTCGCCAATAAGAATGCAACGTGGCCGACGATCTTCAGCCTGTGGCTATGATGATTGTTCTTAGACGTCGAGCTCGTTATGCGGATCGCCGCTTTCTGCTTTTCCGCCATGCGGAGGAGCCAGCGATCCGCTTCGGCGCGCTCCTGCGCCGTGTAGAGGATGCGCGTGAGATCGTAGCCCTTCATCAAACGGCTAAAGTCCGTCTCGTTGATTGGATTGCCGTCGGGTTCATAAACTCGCGCCCACGCGAGCGCGAACTCGCGGGCCTTTTCTCCATACTCCGTCTTTTCCGTCAGCGCGTAGGCGTACCCCAGAGCTTCGGCTTTGGGCAGGTCACCCCTGTCTTTGAGACTTTGTATTTTCTCAGGGTCCGAGTGGAGCCGTCCTTCGGAGACGATCCTTTTTACCGGGCGAGGGTTTTCTTTGAGCGCGCCGTCGGCGAGTTTTTTTACCGGCTCGAAGGCGCGGGCCGCTGCGGCGTCGGCGCGAAGAACTTTACGCAGTGCAGTCACTTGGTTGGGAGTAAGAGAGATTCGGGCGCGAGAGCCCTCCGATTCTTCGGCTCGCAGGGGAGACGAAAACAGCGCCACAGCGACAAACAAACCCGCGATCAACGAGGCCGGCATGCAACGAGGGTAGCGAAGGCTCAGCGCAACTGTCAACGGCCGCGGCTTTTTCTGCCCTTTCGGCAGAAGCGGAGGCGTGGTATTTAGCACTTTGGCGGAGAAAGATCGTGACACTACTGCGACACAGCCTCAAAGACCTCGTCAAAATTCAGCTCGATGATGAAGCGCTGGCGAAGCTTTTGTGGAAGGACTTCGGCAACGGGCTTTTCATGGCGCGGCTCGCGCGCGAAGGAAAGAGCGAATTGGTTCTCTACCGGATCGAGGCGGGCGCGGATCCCAA